>JAYVBB010000269.1:0-7478 GCA_043750715.1 Pseudomonadota bacterium
TTTATTTTTTCAACCGCGGCGATATATCTTAGGGCCCAGACACAATTAGTTACTTGTCCAGTACGCTATTCTGGAGCAGCTCCGGGCAGCACGGCGGAGCCAGCCAAGTGGAGTGGTCGATGCACCGTCGCACCCCAATCTTTCATCGGACACGTTTTCGTCGAGGTCGACGTCAGTTCTGGAACGGCGGTGGTCGTCTGCTCGGCGACGGTTCGTCGACCGCCAGAAATGAGGCGGTGGCCCGCTGCCTAACGCAAGAGACGCCCAAGAGCCTGGGCGACGCGGCGATCGCCAACTACCGAACGGTCTCGGCCCAAGGCGTCGACATCTCGCATGCGACCTTTCTGGACGACGGCGACGTCTCGACCGGCTACCGTGTCGTCCTGATCGACATTCACGACGTCAAAGTCTCCCACGGGTACTAGAATCTCCTAAACCCGATGGCGATATACTTCGTCAACATGTCAGGCAACGAGTTCAGCTTCCTGTCGGTCCGCAGAAATTGTGGAGCTCAGGTTTTCGAGGTCGGCTCGCAGAAACTGGCGAGCATCTCGTCACCTTCGGCGGACGCCAACTGCCTCAAAGCGGGCGCGCCCGTCTCGATTTTCGGCTCGGACGGGGACGGAGGCTGAGCGCGGCCCGTGAGGCCGCGACTTCTTGAAAGATGTGGTACGCGCGGTCCGGGCCAGGCTGGTACCAGCGGCCGGCGTTGGTGGGCGCGGGTCGACGAGGTCAAGTCGTTTGTCCGTGACCGGGAGGCTCCCCTCTTTTCGCCCCGACCTGATTAACAACGGCGCTCAAGGCTGCTATGATTCCCGCAACGCCCACGCACCACCGACATTCCGGGAGAGCCACCCATGAGCCCGAAGACTGTATGTTTTCTAGTCGCGAGTTTGACCTTGGCCAGCGGCTGCCAAAGCACGGAGAAAGAAGCCGTCCGCGGGCAAACTACTCAAGGTGAAACCCAGCAGCCCCAGGGTCTGTCCCTCCATTCTTGGAACAGCTATCACTGGGCGCGCCAAGCCACGCCGATCCCTCTCAAGATCGGCGACAATCTGACGACCGTCGCATGGAAGGGCCACCTCGCAAGGACGTCTGGCGATTGGAACAACCCGGCGGCATTCGGCGCGACGTCGACACCGCTGACGACGACGATCGTAGCGGGCCCCTCGTCGAAACGATGCTCGATGGTTCCTGGAACCGTGCAGGTCTGCAACGGCAATTACGGCAAAAACGGCTGGCTGGGCCTGGCCTCGATCAACATCTCGGGCGGGCACATTACGCAAGGCACGGCGAAGATGAACGACTCGTATTTCGGCGGCGCAACGTACGACAATCCCAACGAGAAGCTGCACGTCATGTGCCAAGAGCTGGCGCATACCTTCGGCCTCGATCATCAATCGGTGGATGGGTCCTCGCAGAACTCCTGCATGGACTATTTCTCCAATACGGGCGTCAACGCCGGCAGCGCGCTGAGCACGACGCCGAACGCGCATGACTTTGAGGAGTTGAACCTGGTCTATGTCCATTTGGATACGACGACGACCGTCGCGGCCACCACTGCGACTACCACTGCGACTATCGCCGCGGCTGCCGATGCAGTCACGCACGAGCCCAAAAGTTGGGGCGACCTCAAAGCACAGAACAAATCGGGCAAAGGGTCGGTCTATGAGCGCACTCTTCCCGACGGCTCGGTGAGTTTGACGCATGTTTACTGGACGGACGAAGTCGCCGCTAAATGCGCCAGCTGCGACCATCGCAATAATTGAGCATGTCAGGGTGGGGTTGACGCGACCCGGCTCAACTCTGATCAGTCTTTAGCTTGGTCCGATGCGGCACTTACGACCGAGGATCGTGTTGGCGACGGCTAAGTGGCTGGCAGGCTCGGCGGGCCACCAAATCACTGGGCGCAGCAGACTTGCCCCGCCTCGGTCTCTTCCCATGCTCGCAGATAAACGAGCCCATTTTGAGAGCACGTGACAGCCGGCTGCCCTGCGGGCAAAAGTCGAGCCCCTACGCGGCCAGCATCAGCGGCGGCGCGGCCACAGGATGGAATGCAGGAGTTAAATTGGCTGAGGAATTTGTAGCCGCTCAAATCGCACTTCTGCTTGCAACACGTTTGACCAAGCGCAATATCGTATGCGTCGCCGGCGTTGTCCATTGAAACCGGGCATGCACCCTGGACGACCGTGGCGCCCGTCCCCGCGAGCGTTCCGCACGAAGCTAGGCAGGAATTGTTGCCGGACTTCCTGCCGAAGCCGGCTGCACAGTCGCTCACCCCAAGCTGCTTGCAACACATCTGACCAAGCCCGATGTCGAAGGCATCACCAACGTCCTGAGATCCGGCCGGGCATGCGCCATTGACGATCTTAGCGGTGGGACCCGCTAGACCGCCGCATGACGAGAGGCAACTGTCGTTGCCCACCTTTTTGCCGAATCCGGCCTGACAATCGACTTGTCCTTTGCTGACGCCAAGCTTGGCACAACAAGTCTGCCCAAAACTGATGTCAAAGGCGTCACCCGCGTTCGACGTGCCGACAGGACAAATGCCAGCGACGATCGAGGCCCCGACGCCGGCAAGGCTGCCGCACGAAGGAAGGCAGCTGTCATTGCCCACCTTCTTTCCGGCGCCGGCATCACAGTCCGCTTGACCGAGGGACGTGCCGAGGCCTCCAGGTAGGACGCGGCAGCCAGGCTTATTGTTAGGAATCGCCCCGCTGTAAGACGCTTCAACGTACGCGGACCTGCCGACCCGGGCGCCGGAAAATGTTGCACGGCTACCTGGTGCGACTGCAAAGGCAAAATATTCTCGCTCGCCGGCGTTCGTATTGCAGATCATGTGACCTGTCGTCGGGCCCGCGTCGTTGTCGCCGATGTCGGTGCCGATGACGTCGTTAGCCACGACAATGCCGGCCTGGGCAAACTTCGCGTTGTTATTCCGGAAAGTCCCGTTGACCACGGGATTGGCGGCATACCAGGACTCCGAGCCGATCAAAAAGGCATCTCCGCATCCTATTCCGGGGCCGCAGTCGACCTCATTGTTCTCGAACACCGTGCCGGTGTAGTTGCCGCTCGTCGACGTCGCAAACGCCTGGATCATCATGCCCGCGTGGGACGATTTGACGAAGTCTCCGGAGGTATGGCGGATGTGGTTGCGGCTAAAATTGCAGTCACGGCAACCACCAGTGATCAAATCCACGTCTGAGTTGTCGACCATTTCGTTATCCGTTACCTCAGATCTCGAGCCGTCAAGAAATGTGAGGCCATCCGAGAGAAGGTGCTGCACATCGTGCACACCGTTGTCGATGAAGAGGGAGTGCGAGACCAAAACGTCGTCACTGGCACCCGTCAGAAGAAGCGCAGTGCCGCAGAGGGCATTTTTTGAGACACTCCACTGGAAGGTGCATTGCGAGCAAGTCAGCACCACGTTCATTCCGGACTGGTTGGACTTCTTGCAGGCCTCTTGCGCGGCCGCGCTCCGGCTTTGCCGCCGGCCATCGACTACGACGTGGTCCACTGTTAAGCCGTTTCCCGTCAGGCGGACGAAGCCAGACTCAGGCGCCATGTCGGCGCCAGCTCGCAGCACGGCACAGTCTTGGTCGTCGGTCGCCGAGCAGAGAGGGGCGCCGATTTTTCCTTTCGTCGTTATCGCCGTGGGCGTGTCGACGTCCAGGGGCGTCAGCAAGGTGTAAACGCCAGGCTCAAGCGCCAGGACTTCTCCCGATTTCATTGATTTGATACACGCAGAAAGACTAGGGCTTGCGTCTTCTGGAGCATTGCGAAACGGCGCGAGGCCAGCACACGTCTTTGAGTTCGCTTCCGACAAGGCTGAATCGCGGGCCGTACCGCTCAGCTTGGGGCCGGCTTTTTTGCCTTTTACTCGCTCGGACATTTGGCCGCAGCTTGAGCCGATCACTAACATGGCAACGGTAGTAAGGATGAAAGCCCTACTCATTCGCAAACCTCGTAAATAAGACCCTTGGCGTACCCGTTACGGGCCTATTCGGCAGACGCTAAGTCGACCATAAGCTATTTTTTTCGGACCGAAATTCGCTAACAATTACGGATGAAAAGCCTTCGGCTTTTGCCGCTGAAAGTCGGGCGCGCAAACTAGTTTGACCCTGGCGAAAAGCGTCAGAAACGTCATACCCCGACGCCGTCATGGCGCAGGGGCTGAAGCTCAAGGAAATCGACGCGACGATCCAGGAAGTGGAGAAGGCGCTAAAGTAGTAGACGTAGACAGGTCTGGATTCCCAGCGGCTCGGCTTCGCCTCGCCTGGGAATGACGGAACTTCGTCATTCCCAGGCGTGCGCAGCAAGCCGCGGGGAATCTAGAGTGCTCCGTAGCGCCCTACTCCGTGAACTGCAGCGCGAAGTAGCAGACGAACGCCTCGGCCATGAAAGCGCGGCCGAGGTAGAGCTTCGTCTGCGGGTTCACCAGCCGGATCTCGTCGACGATCTTGTTGAAGGGCGTGACGGTACCGAGCTCCGCGTCGCCGTAGTCGAGGACGATCGACGGTTTGTCGTCGACGAGCGAATCGATGAGCGTCGCACGGGCGTCCGACATCCTGCCCGTGATCACCTTGGCGCGGATCACGGTGAGCGGTCCGATGAAGTTCTTCAGCGTCACCACTTCCGCGCCGCTTTGGCTGATTTCTTTTTTGAAGACTTTGCCGCCCCAGATCTTGTTCGCGAGCGAGTTCAGCGTCGGCGAGTCCGCCATCAGGATCGGGTAGCCGGTGCCTTGACCGAGCGGGATCGCGCCGTCGCCTTTGCCGTCGCGGAACATCGCGTAGAGCTCGTCGGCCGATTTGTTCTTGAGGTCGTCGAGCACGGCCGCCCCCGGCTTCTGGGCCGGCGCCGCGGAATCGTCCGAAGCCAGTCCGCTGCCCTCGCTGCTGGTTTTGCAGGCAGCGATTGCGAAGACGAGCGTCAGACAGGCGAAGGGGCGCCAGGTCATTGCGGACTCCGGAGGTTGAGGGGGAATACCTCTATTTTACGCGGAGCCATAGGGCGGTGCAAAGGAGGCTCAATGTGTACCGCACCTCGCTGTCCTGAAAGGCGTTCTGCGTTACCGCGGCGAGCGCGAGAACGGCCAGAGCCTGGAGCGCCATGGCTCCGCCTAATGACCGGCGATCCTGCCAGCATTTGCGTAGATACCAAGCGTACCAGGCGAGAAACAGCACCAGCGCCACCAGGCCGCCGTTTACCGCGACCTGCAGATACATGTTGTGAGCTTCGTAGATCCGGTCGAACTGCCCGAGGCCGATCGCCTCATAATAGGGTCGGCGGTACTCGGTGCCGAGGCCCTCGCCGTGGCCCAAGATCGGGCGCTCCCTCCACATGTCGAAATTGGCCTGCCAGAAGGCCAGGCGGTCGTCGGCGTAGTCGCTGCGGGTGTCGGTCCCTTCGAGGGCTTCCTGGAAGCGGCGCTTCACGGGATTATCCGTCACGGCGACGGCGAGGCTCGTCACCGCCACGGCCGCGATGACGGCGACGCGGAGCTTCCCCCGCATGTAGACGAGCGCTCCGAAAACCATGGCGGCGACGCTCGCCACCTGGACGATCCGCGAGCGGCTGGCGACGATGACGGCCAGCATGCCGATCGCCGTGAGCCAGGCCGCGGCGTTGCGCGGCTGCTTCGCCGTCCACACCCCGGCCGCCGGAAAGATGATGATCGCGACGTAAGCGAACGTCAGAGGATGCGAGTAGAAGCCCTGCGCGCGGGTCGAGCCCGACTCGAAGTGCGCTCCGACGATTCGCCAGCCGATCAGGTTCTGTGAGACCGCGACGGCTCCCATGACGACGGAGACGAATGCCAAACAACGCCCCAGCTTCTTCCACTCGGCGTCCGGAAGCGGTGGCAAGGCGAGCAGCGCGACCGCGGGCATCAACGCCCAAGTGAGATGCCCGAAGATGAAGGCGCCGCTGAACCGGTCGGGGCTGCCGGGGTTCGAGAGCGTCGACACCATCATCACCGCGAGATAGAGCACCGTCAGGACCAAAGGCGTCCGGTATTCCTTGAGTCGCGCGAGCGGGAGGTCTCTCCGTCGCCAGAAGACCATGCCGAGCAGCCCCGCGCCGACCACCGCCGACCCGATGTTCTGCCCGGCGACCGCCAAAGGCAGGACCAGGAGCAGCAGGTACAGCGGGATGTAGATCAGAGAGCGGTCTTTCGGTTCTTCCGGCCGGATTCCATCGCGACCGGGCCTTCGTCCACCGGCGCGGTCTCGATCGCGCCACCTTGAGCGATGTTACGCACGGCGAGGAAGCTCGGATAGTAGTTCTTTACGGCGAAGCCGAAAATGCTCGTCCGGTGATTCTCGCGAATCTTCATGTAGTCGGTGCCGAAGATCTTGATCGCCCGTGTCGTGCCGTTGATGCCGTAGTTGTAGGCCGTGATCGCGAGCGGCCAAGACTGGGTCTTGTCGAAGTAGTCCCTGAGGATTCCGGACGCCACGACCGTCGCTTTGAATGGATCACCCCGCAGGTCCAGCCGCCGCGACGCCTTCATGCCGTTGAGCCGCGCCGTCGCGGGCATCAGCTGCCAGATGCCGCGCGCCCCCGCCTTCGAATGCGCGTTGACGTCGTAGCCGCTTTCGAGATGCGGCAGGTACGCGAGGTCGGTCGGTAGGCCGTTCTGCGCAAGCACCTTCTTGATCATTTTGACGTAGCGCTTCGAGCGTCGAAGACTCGGGCCGAGGTCGACGCCGCGCTGGCAGCGCACGTTGTCCATCGCGTAACGGTAATAGGCGGGATAGCGATAAGCCGGGTCGGTCATCTCGACGACCCGGTTCTCGAACTTGTTGCGCGGCCTGCCTCCGAAGGCGAGCTGCTTCAGCGAATCGCGGATCGCCGTGAGGTAGCGTTTGACGTTCTTCGCCTGCTGGTACGGGTTGTCGCCCTGCACCTGCTTGACGAGATAGATCATGCTCAGATCGTCGCGGTCGTGGAAGACGCACTGGTCCGGACGATACTTGTCGAAAATGTCTTCCCAAAAGCGCACGGCCGGAGCGAGTCCGCTGGGCGTCGGAAGCGGCGCCTCGGGACTCGCGGCATAGAGAGGTGCGGCCGACGCCCAAAAGAGGAGGACCAAGCGACGTAGCATGAAGCAAGCCTCGGGGAGAGCGGGAAGGTGGGTGAATCTTACCTATTGTCCGGCATCCTTCAGGCTGCCGCAACGTCCCTTAAAAGGAGGTAAGTCACCCGCCGCCTCACTTCGCCGCGCAGGTCCAGCCCCAGCCTTTCAGCTTCTCGACGAAAGCTTGGGCTTTGCTCTCGCAAAACGAGAGGTTGTTCGCCGACTGCCAGAGCACCTGATCGTGGCCGGCTTGTTCGGACGTCTTCTTATAGTGCACTTCGCAGGGGAGCCGGGTCTGAGCGTCGGTGCTCGTCAGCTCGACGTTGCGCGTGTTCTTGCCGTTGGTGCACTCGGTGTTGGCGAAGCCCGCGCCCGTGGCGGCGGCGGCCGGCTGGGC
>JAYVBB010000270.1:0-3445 GCA_043750715.1 Pseudomonadota bacterium
GCTGAAACTGCTGATGCACCTGGGTCTCGACGACGCGCTCGGTCGGGTGCTGGGCATCAAGCCCGTCTGGGGCATTTGCGCTGGAGCGATCCTTCTCGCCGAAACGGTGGTAGGGCCGAGCCAGAGGTCATTCGGGGCAATTCCGATCCAGATCGAGCGCAACTCTTACGGACGGCAACTCGAGAGCGTGGAGGCCCCCGTCGACGGCTATCTCGTGTCGTACATTCGCGCACCTAGGATCCTGAGCGTCGGACGCGGCGTCGAGGTGCGGGCCCAGAGAGGGGGGGATCCCGTTTGGGTTCAGAGCGGCAGGACGATGGTGACGACGTTTCATCCGGAGACGAATCTTGACGTACCGTCGCCGTGGCACCGAATGCTACTATAGCCATTTCGGGGAGCTGTCATGCGGATCCTGGTCATCGGCGCATCTCAAGGAACAGGCGCTCTCGCGGTCGAAGCGGCGTTGAGCCAAGGGCACGAAGTCACGGCATTCGCCCGGAGCCCGCAGAATCTCAAGCTCGAACATAAAAAGCTCAAGAAGGTGACGGGCGACTTTCATCAGAAGGCTTCGGTCGACGCCGCCGTTGCCGGACACGACGCGGTGATCGTGACCGCGTCCTCGACTTCGATGAAAGGATTCAAAGAGAATCCGCACTACTTTTCGTCCGGCACCACGTTCGTGGTCGACGCCATGATACGCCACGGAGTCAAACGCCTCGTCGTGCTCAGCGCGCTCGGCACCGGCGAGACGAAGAAGCTGCTGCCGGCTCCGATCCGTTTCCTCATGGTCGACATGCTCTTGAAGTACCCTTTCGCGGACCACGTCCGTCAGGAAGACCTGACGCGCGCGAGTGGGCTCGACTGGGTCATTGCCCGGCCGGGGAGGCTGACAAACGGGCCGGCGCGCCTGGCCTACAAGAAGACGGGCAAGATCGAGAAAGTACCCGCGGCGATCTCACGCGCCGACGTCGCCGACTTCCTCGTGGAAGCGGCGACGACACCGACCTGGGTCGGTCAAGGCGTGCAGATCGGCGGCTGACGCCGCACGTTCTAGGCTTTCTTCAGGAGACCCGGAATGTACGGGTAGTTCGTCATCGGGACGCCAGCCGCATGCGCGACCGTCGCCATCATGTTCGCTTCGTTCGGCACCGCGGTGGTGCCGTTCGACAGTAGGATGGCCGGCGGCGTCTGGCCGAATTTCGCCGAGTCGTCGCGGGCGTCGGCATTCAGGAACACCGTGTTGACGAGATCGGTAGGGCCGGCGATCCAGCTTTCGAAGGCTTGTTGGTCGCCGCCGTTGGCGGAGCGGCCGCCGTCGCTGACGATCGACACGATCGCATTCGGAAAGCGCTCGTAAATGTGAGCGAGAGCCTGGGCGACGCACGATTTGATTTCGTTCGGGCTGCGGGCGCCGAAGGCGATGTTGTTGCCGCCGCGGGCTGCGTGGTCACCCCCGCCGTTCGGGTCGCTGTTGGCGCCGGAGATGACGGCTGCCTGCAGGAGGCCGAGCTCCATCAACGCCGCGGCGGCGTCGATCTGCGGCAGAAACGGGTTCACGGTTTTGAGCTGGTCGGCGATCATCGCGTCAGCGTTCTGCATCGGCGCCACTTTCGACAGGGCTAGGGCGGCGTTGAGCGGATCCTTGGCAGCGGCCAGGCGATTGGCCAGCGCCTCGAGGTTCGTCCGGAAGCGACGGTCTTTCGTGACCCGGTCGTTGAGCTGGGTGAGCAGGCTCTGGGAAGTGGGCGGCAGGTTCTTCAGCGGATCGAGCGCGCCCATGATGCTGCCCACGGCCGTATCCATCGAGCCATAGGTGATGAGCTGGTTGCCACCGCGACCGAAGCACGCCGTCGCGCCGTCGGCGGTGCCGACGCTCGCGAAATAGAGGGTCATCAGGCTGCTGAGTGATTCGTTTACGAAGGCCGGCAGGCAGCCCGTGTCGCTCATGGTGAGGCGCAGGCCGTCGTAGACGTGGTTGCCCGACGTGGTCGTCGCCGGCAGGACGCCGAAGCCGATCTTGCCTTCCAGCGGTTTCATGTGGTCGCCGAACTGTTTGGTCAACCCATGCATCGCGAACGCGTCGGAGACCGCGGCGTTGGGATTGCCGACGACGCCGACGGCTTGAGCGTTCGGGCGGGCGAGCCAGCCGGCGCTTTCCCACTTGGCGTGGACGGTGAAGATGAAGATGGGATTCTTCGGAGCGACGAAGGCTTCGGCGCCGAGGGCTTGGCCATCGCCGCCGAGGACGGCCTTGCGGACGGCCGAGAGGCCGGACGATCCCGGGAGGGCGGAAGATAAAAGGTGCGCACCGAACTCGGTCGCCATCGCGGCCGTCGCGGCACCGAAGAGTTTCCTGCGGTTCAATGTGTTGCTCATGAGGTCCTCCCCTAATCGTATCGGTCGGCCGTTTTAGATTCTGAGGGCGAAAGAGTAGCTTTGAACTAGGGCCTTTACGCTCGATGCGGGGTCTTCCTGGCAAGCGGCCACCAGAGCCTTGGTCAGGGCGACCAGCTCGACGGGATTCATGTTCGGAGCGGTCACCTGCAGGATGGCGGCGGCGCCGGCGTCTTCGCGGCAGTCATGGGCGGCCTGGCCGTTGAAGAGCTTCATCGTGTAGTTGTCGCCGACGACCGACGACAGGCCAGCGAGGGCCAGGAAGTAGCCGATGCTGAACTGCGAAGCGAATTTGTTGCTCGGGTCGGTCGAGATGGAGCCGACGAAGCTCGTACCGTTGACGTCCAGGAAGTCGTACATTTTTTTGCCGTCGTCGACCGACGTCATGCCGGCGCCGAAGGCGTCGTAGATTTTGCGGGCGAGCTCGCCCGGGGCCAGGGCCTTGAGGTCGGTGACGGCGACGTCTTCCTGACCGCCCTTCTTTTCGTCCTTGCCACCCGCGGCGTCGGCTTCGGCGGCGGGCGATTCGCTGGACGCGGTTTCGGTCGCGGCGTCCGGATTCGAGGAGCCGCCGCCTTTGCCTTTCGAGTCGCCGCAGGCGGCGTTCGACAGGACGAGGACGACGAGGGCCAGTAGGATCAATTTTCGGTCCTGAAAGTGCATGAGTTACCTCCTCTAAAATTACGCTTCGATCACTTGGGCGACGGAGCGCATTGATACTCTTTGGAAAGGAAAAAGCCCTTGAGAGCGGCGCCGAGCGTTTTGCCGCCGGCTTCGTAGCTCTCGACGATGGACTGGGTCATCTCGTCCGACGCGTCGTTGTTGGCCAGGTTCTGCTGGATTTGGATGGCGAGCGCGCGGCCGAGGCCGTCGGAGCCGGCGGACAGGCGGCCGAAGCCAGGAAGTCCCGTGAAGTTGCTTGGCGGAGCGTCTGGACCGTCCGGCGACCAGCAGGAGTCGTTGCCGTGCACGAGAATGCGCTTCAGCTCGTCCTTGCTGATGCCTTCGAGCATGTTGTTGTTGAGCTTGTCGACGTCGCTGACGTTCTTGA
>JAYVBB010000271.1:0-5643 GCA_043750715.1 Pseudomonadota bacterium
AACTCGTCGAGCGCAAAATTTTTGCGCTCGAGGTGGAATCGCGCAGGAGCGTCGACGGCGCTGCGTCGAAAAAACGCGTGGTAGAACTTCTTCGAATCAGGAGGACTCCATGCAGAAACTCGAGACCATCACCGACAAGAAGATGATCGAAAATATTTTGGCGCTGGCGACGGGCGAGCGCGTGAGCCAGGTCGAGCTGCTGCGGTATCTGGGTGAGCTCGCGGAAAGGAAACTCTTTCTGGGGTTGGGATACAGCTCGCTGTGGGATTACTGCCGGCGGGCTCTGGGATTTTCCGAGAGCGTGAGTCAGCAGAGAATCGTCGTCGCGAAAGCGGCGCGCACCTACCCTGCCCTGCTGGACATGCTTCATGATGGTCGGCTGACGCTCTGCACGGCTGCGGATGTGGTGCCGCTCCTAAATGACGGTAACGCGGATGAGATCCTCGCCGCGGCGGCTGGCAAATCCCGTAGGGAGATCCAAAATCTTGGCGTCGGCGGTGCAAGGAAGGCGGTGGAGAGGGATGTGATCCGGCGCGTCGGCGTCGCAAAGCCGGCGGCTACGGCTCCCCTCAACCTCCTGGGCCTCGCTACGACTCGTGAAACGCGACCCGCCGAGATTGTGGAACCCGCCCGGCACTCGGAGGCTGCCGACGAGTCGACGACCCCCAATCAGCAGCGGGCGTCCCACGTCGCGCCGTTGGAGCCGGCCAGGCACACGATGGCTGCCGAAGATTCGACGACGCTCGCCCGGCAGCGAGCGCCCCGCGTCGCGCCGTCGGAGCCCGTCAGGCACCGCGTGGCCTTCACCGCGTCAGCCGACGTCGTCGCGAAACTCGAGAAGCTGCAGGAGCTCATGGGCGACGCCACCCTGGAGGAGGTCGTCGGTAAAGCTGCCGAACTTCTGCTCGGTAAGATCGACCCGGCGCAGAGACACGCTCGGCGCGAGGCTCGCCATGAATCGCGCCGGGCCGCCGAGGCCAATGAGCCTTGCAAAAGGGCGCCGACTCCCGCCGCGGCCGCAGCCGGCGCGCGGCGCAAGGAGGCGACGACTCCCGTTCCCGCCGTCGGCCCTCGCCACCCCGGCGCGGCGCTCCGTGACCGGGTTCTGGTCGCTGCCGGACGACAGTGCGAGTTCGTCTCGACTGACGGCGTCCGCTGCACCGAGACCCGCTACTTGTCCCTCGACCACGTCCGCCCCTACGCTTTGGGTGGCACTTCGACCGAGCAAAGTAACTTGCGGTGCCTCTGCATGGCCCACAACCTTTACTTCGCCCGCCTCACCTTCGGCGAATTCGCAAAATCGCCGAGTAGGAACTCGCGCCGGGCCAATTAGCAGTCCAGCATGCCAATGCGCAGCATTGGCTCGCGGCCTGCTGGCCCGCCCAGATCTCCCGCGCGCTCTCGCCCGAAAAAAAAGACGCACCCGTTTGCCTCGCCGAGATCGCCAATGTGAGCCCACGCCGGAGGCACTTAGCCCGCCGCAGGCGATCAGCCGCCGCAGGCGATCAGCAGCCGCAGGCGATCAGCAGCCGCAGGCGATCTCAGCCCGCCGCAGGCACTCAGCCCGCCGCAGGCCATCCTACAGATCCGTCGCTTCGTCCGGAACCGGCTCGGGCTCGAAGCTCGGGTCGTCGAGCATCTGGCTGTCGTCGCCGCCGGGGGGCGGGGTGTCTTCGAGGGGGGCGGTGGCATCGTCGCCGGAGCCGAGAGTCTCACCGAGCGGGTCCTTCTCGATCCCGGACTCGGGATTGTTCTTTAACGTATCCTCATCGAGGGACGTCGGGGGGACGGCGCTCTCCGTCGCTTCCTTCGGGGCCTTTCTGGGCGAGTTCGCCTCGTCGTCGTCCTCGCTGCACCGGCCGGCCATCATCAGCATCGCCATCGCACAGGTCAGGACCAGCAGGAATGAGTTTTTCTGTCTTTGCATCGAGTGTCCTCCGGAGCGCCGTGCGCTCTTGCATAACCGCGTACTGTAATCGAACCACTATCTCCTTGACTACGATCTTGATAGGCCTTTTACTTAAAGATGACTTCTTAATCACTTGACCGGAATATTTTGCGGAGCAGCTTCTGCGACGAAGGCGATTAGAGTTCGCATTTGCCTGGTTGGTCATGCAACCCGCCGCTTCTCTCGCCGTCCCCGCTGCCCTTCCCGTCAAAGCGATCCCCGAATATCAGCCAGTCAAAGCGCTGCTCCTTTCGGAAGACCTCTTCAACTACGGCTACGAAGCCCCGGCCCTGCTCTCCGCAATCACCGAGGCGGGGGCCGAGGCTTGGATCGCCACCGAGACCGAGACCGGCCATCAGGAGCTGAACGCGAAGCTCGCGGCCCTGGGCGTTCCCGACAAGGCGCTCAAGCGCTCGGCCTCCCTCGTCCTCCCCCACGGCAACATCTGGCTGCGGGACTACGGCGGCTTTCCAGTCGAGACCCGCGGCAAGAACCCGCACCTGGAACTCCTCGACCTGAAGTTCGACGGGGCGGCCAGAACGATGGAAGATTTCCCCGCGGCCGTCGGCCGCAAGCTCGCTCTGCCCGTCCGTTCGGTGCCGCTCGCGATCGACGGTGGTGATTTTTTAACCAACGGCGATTTCTGTTTCACTTCGTCCAAGGATCTGCAAAAACCGAAAGACGTCCAAGCGGCAAAAGAGCAGCTGGGGTGCAGGGAGTTGGTGGTATTCGCCGATCCTCCGCATGCGCATCTCGACATGTGGGCGAAGATCGTCGACGAGCATACGGTACTGGTCAACCAACTGGACGAACGGACGCTGGCGGTAGTGAAGTACCTTTACGGAACGATCCCGGAAGACATCAAAGCTCTTGCGGACAACCTCGACGCCAAAGCCAAAGAGTGGGCCAAGTACCTCAAGGTCGTCCGCCTGCCGATGCCGATGCCGTACCGCCGCACCTTCCGCACCTACGCGAACTCCGTACTGGTCAACGGCACCGCGATCGTCCCGACGTACGACCGCTTCGGCTGGAAGTACGACGACTACCCGGACAAGAGTCTGGCGGCCTACTACGAAAAATCAGTTCGCAAAATTTACGAATTGCTTAACTTCAACGTGCGATTCATCAACGCTGACGGACTTCTGTTCAACGGCGGTGCGTTTCATTGCGTTACCGCGCCCATTCCTGCTGTTAAAGGATCTTGAGCATGCCGCCGCCTGTCGTTACGAGCAGCAAACGCAAGGGCACTTTGTCTGCCCGTCCGTTTCAAAAACGTAAGACCCACTTCGTGTCGCCCAAGGTGACGCGGCGCATTCGGCCCGAAAAGGGCGGCTATGGCGTCTTCGCCAATCAGCAGATCAGCGCGGGGGAGCTCGTCGTCGTCTGGGGCGGCGACGTCGTCGTGGCCGACGAATGGTCGATGCTCTCGCCGGTGGCCCAGCGCCACAGCATCCAGGTCGAAGAAAGCCTTTACCTGGTTCCCCACGAGCTGCCGGAAGTCGGCGACTTCGTGAACCACTCCTGCACCCCGAATGCCGGCCTCAGCGGCCAGACGGCGCTCGTGTCGCTCCGCACCGTGCAGAAGGGCGAAGAGATCTGCTACGACTACGCGATGTCGGACGGCAGCCCGTACGACGAGTTCCTGTGCTCGTGCGAAACGGAGGAATGTCGTAGCCGGGTGACGGGCAACGACTGGCGTCTGCCCGAGATCCAGACCAAGTATTCCGGCTACTTCTCTCCATACATTCAGCGTCGGATCGACGCCGAGCGCGAGCGAATGCTGTCCCGTCCTCTCGCGGCGGTGCCAGGGCTCTTACTGCCCTTCGGTGACACGCCGCTCGAGGAAGCCGAGTAAATCAGGAATCAGGAGAGGGAGATCCTTCGCCTTAACGGCTCAGGATGACGCCTTCGGCGTCACTTGCTGCCCTTTTTCTTTTTCTTGGCGCCGCCCTTCTTGGCTTTGCCTTTCTTGTCGCCTTTTTTCTTCTTGGCGTCGTCGGCAGGGGCATCGCCGCCCTCTTCTCCGCCGCCTTCTTCGACCGCTTCTTCCGAGCCGGCTTCTTTGTCGCCGGACGCGCAGCCCGTCATGCCGCCGAACGTGAATGCCGTAAACAACGCCAACGCCAACCCACCGGTGGTAACCTTCATCCCGAACCTCCTGATTTGGTTCTTCCATTTTATCTTGAGGTTACCGCCCACCGCAAACTTGGTGGATGGCCAACGGCCTGTGATAAAAAAGGCACGCGCGGTCAAGGAGTACAGTCATGTCGACATTTAAGACGGTCAATCCCAAGAACGAAGAGACCCTCGAGGCGTTCCGCTATGCCACCGACGCCGAGGTAACGGCGCTCGTTTCGTCCTCGGGCGAGGCTTATGAGCACTGGCGACGCCTGCCTCTCGAAGAACGGCTGAAGCCGATCCAGAAGCTCGCCGGCCTGCTGACCGCCGAATCCGCGCGGCTCGGGCGCCGCGTCACCGACGAGATGGGAAAGCCCCTCGCCCAAGCGGTGAAGGAGGCGGAGAAGTGCGCGCTCGCGTGCAAATACTTCGCGGAGCAAGCCGACAAGGTGCTCGCTCCCGTCGTCGTCCCGACCGGCGCGGCGAAGAGCTTCATCTCCTTCCAGCCCCTGGGTGCGATCCTCTGCATCATGCCTTGGAACTTTCCCTACTGGCAGGTGATCCGGTTCGCGATTCCCGCGCTGGCAGCGGGCAACACGGTCATCCTGAAACACGCCGACAACACCACTGGCTGTGCCCTCGAGCTAGAGTCCCTCTGCAACCGCGCCGGCTTCCCGAAGAACGTCTTCCGCGCGCTGGTGCTGGATCACGACCGGATCGAGCGCGTGCTGGCCAGCAACGTCGTGCAGGCCGTCAGCCTCACCGGCAGCGAGCGGGCGGGCAGCGCGGTCGCCTCACTGGCGGGGAAGTATCTGAAGAAGTCGGTGCTCGAGCTCGGCGGCAGCGACGCTTACGTCGTCCTGAAGGACGCCGACGTGGAAGGCGCGGCCAAGGCCTGCGTCGAAGGCCGGCTCACCAACTCCGGCCAAAGCTGCGTCGCGGCCAAGCGGTTCATCGTCGACGCCTCCGTGCACGATCAGTTCACCGACGCCTTCGTCGCGCTTGCGAAGAAAAAAGTCGTGGGCGACCCTCTCGACCCGAAGACCGACGTCGGGCCGCTCGCCAAGAAGAGCATTCTTGACGGCATCGTCAAGCAAGTACAAGGCACGCTCGCCAAGGGGGGCAAGGCTCTGCTCGGCGGCGGCACGAAACAGCCCGGTTATTTTCACGACGTGACGGTGCTCGGTAACGTGCACCCCGGCATGCCGGCCTTCGACGAGGAAGTGTTCGGTCCCGTCGCCGCGATCATCAAAGCAAAAGACGAAGGCGACGCGCTACGTCTGGCGAACCTCAGCCGCTACGGCTTGGGTGGCGCGATCTTCACGAGGGATCTCGCCAAGGGCGAACGCCTCGCGGAAAAATTCCTCGAAGCCGGCTTCGTCGCGGTGAACGGCACCGTGCAGTCGGATCCCCGCCTGCCGTTCGGCGGAGTGAAGAATTCCGGTTACGGACGCGAGCTCTCGCCCTTCGGGATGAGGGAATTTGTGAACGTAAAAACCGTCGTCGTGAATGCTTTGAAATAGCGGCGTCGCGGAAGCGACGGCCGATTGGGGACGCTCGACTGTCCCCAAACACAT
>JAYVBB010000272.1:0-9470 GCA_043750715.1 Pseudomonadota bacterium
GAAGCACGCCTACAACAAAGTCATGGCACAGAAGACGGCGCTGATCTTCGAATCGAACAACCGTTCGACTTACCACCTCGACCGCTACATCCTGAGCTCGACGTTCTCGCACCAGCTCTACGTCGAAGTCCTGCACTACAGCATCACGCCGTACGTGACCTACGCCCAGCCCGACATCGTCAACCCGACGTTCGCCGTCGACTTGAAGCTCGAGGTGATCTTCTAGATGCAGCCGGAGGTTGCCGTCCCCGTCGGATAAGGCCACTTGAAACGGACACATGGGTACCTCCTACCCCCTTTCTGAAATTATGCCGCCAAGAACGTGAGCCTTTTTTCCTCACGACTGCGCGTTGTGGGGTGCAGGCAACGCACCACCCCTTAGGAGTCCCGATCATGAAAAAGCTCATCACCTCGACGGTCACCCTCGCGGCTGTCCTCGCTCTCGCGGCCTGCGGCCGGCCGGACGCGAGCCCCGTCGAGACCACCCAAGCCGATTCCAGTACCTTGATGGACGCGACCTACATCCATAAGATTCAGCCGCTCAACGTCAGCACCCAATGCATGGGATCCGGCGCCCGCACGATCCGCGATCACCGCGGCGGAGTGGACCGCACCTACCAACAATACTTCCTCCAAATGAAGGGCTGCGCGGCGCCGGAATCGTCGCTGGTCATTCAAATGCTCGGCGGCCAGCAATGGGTAGGCGGCTGGTCTTACGTCACGATCAAAAAGAACGGCCTTTGCTTGACCAACCCCGTCGCCAACACGTCGGTGGGCACCGACACCGGAGAATCGCGCTGGGA
Organism: Pseudomonadota bacterium; assembly: GCA_043750715.1. Taxonomy (GTDB): domain Bacteria; phylum Bdellovibrionota_B; class Oligoflexia; order Oligoflexales; family CAIYRB01; genus CAIYRB01. The sequence continues at coordinate 804 of JAYVBB010000272.1, forward strand.
ACCGTGTATCGCGCAGCAAAGCTCGGCGCCGGATCACTACCGCCAGCAATGGCTGCTCGTCTTCAACACGCACAACGCGCTGCGCATCGAAAGCCATGCCGCCGAGCGGATGGGCTTCCAAAATCCCGCCGTGCAATGCCTCGACCGCCTGGATCCGACCAAAATCAGCCGCGGCGCCTGCTCACTCCACAACTGGCAAGTCATCCGCGCCAACTGAGCCTCCTTCTCATCGACCTTCTCATCCCATCCGGTCAGTGAGTCTCGCTACTTCGAATTATTAATTCTCCCTTTCGACCCGGAGAGCCTGCCATCTGGTAGGTTTTCCGGGATGAATCGTCCCAAAAAATCCCGCTTTGAACCCCCTCCCGACGCCAGCTTCTAGCGGCGAGGGTTCCCGGATTTTTTGGAGGATGCGATGAACAAGATGCACGCCGTCGTGGCGACGGCCATTGGTCTTTCGACTTACGGCATCTCAGTGTGGGCGACGTATCACCCGTTGATCCGCACGACGCGCCTTTACTGGCTGATCGGGCTGTCGGCGGCGCTGATCGGGCACGTGCTCTGGGCGTATCTTGCCCGCAAGCTGAACGACGTCGGCGTCTTCAAATTCGCGCTCGTCTGGGACGCGGGCTTCACGCTCGTTTCCCTGCTCGTGCCGATGCTGCTGTTCCAGCTCCGCGTGAACTACCTCGGCATCTTCGGCGTCTTCCTGATCTGCCTCGGTGGCTTCATCGTCAAGGAGTTCGGGTTCGAGGAGAAGGACGAGCTCAGCCGTTCTTCGGCGTCAGCACCTTCTCGGCCGAGTCCAGCGATGTGATGGCTTCGATGCGGGGCAAGTCGTAAGACAGGAACGGCAGCGGGTCGACCGCGTGGCCGTCGAGGCGCACTTCGTAGTGAAGGTGCGGGCCGGTCGTCTGGCCGGTCGTGCCGATCACCGCGATCAGCTGGCCGCGCTTCACAGCGTCGCCCTGCTTGATCTGCGCATTGCCGAGGTGCGCGAACACGGTGACGACGCCCATGCCGTGGTCGATCTCGATGGAGTAGCCGTAGCCGGTCTGAAGGCCGACCGAAGTGATGACGCCGTCGGCCGGAGCCACGACGATGCTGCCTTTAGGGGCCGCGATGTCGATGCCTTCGTGGATCTGCGGCTTGCCCTTGATGGGCGACGTCCGGGAGCCGAAGGGGCTGGTGACGATGCCGTTCACCGGGCGTTGCAGGGGAAGCGCGCGCACCTTCTCGCGGCGCGACTCGATCGTATTTTTCATGAGTTGCAGATCGGCCGACACGGAGGCCACGCGCTGGTTGGCGCTCTCGAGCCCCGTCTGCACGTCGGCGGCCATGACGATCGGCGCCGCCCGCGACTTCGCGCGGAGGTCCCTCCACGCCTGCTCCTCGCCGCCGTCGACTTTGTCGACGATGTCGGCGCGGGGTTTGACGTTGCGGGCAATCTCCCGCGTATGAGCCTCGAGAGCCTGCAGAGTCGCGCCGAGGGCCGCGACCTCGCGCCCGACTTCGGCTGGCATCACCTCGAGGACCTGAGGCTCGGCCGCGATCTTCTCGGGCACGGCAAAGGACATCGTGACGGACGCCACGGACATGACCGCTGAGAATGCGAGAGGGGGCATGACGGCCAGGACCCGTTCAAAATCGGCAGAGATCCAGGTGCGAACCAGCATCGTCGACTCCTCTCGAACGGGAACAAGGGAGACCAACTTTAAGCTATTTTAAAAGATTTTAAAAGTATTTTATTAAAATAGGCGGTGTATGTTATGAAACACCCCTATATAAGAAGCCACTTGGTAAAAATTTATTTAGTAATGATTTTAAAGTCTTACTGAGTGATTTCAGCTGTTTATTGACCGTCCGGTCAGCATAACTTATTGGGGCTATGGTACAAAATGGGCTCTCGGCGCTAGTAACAAAACCCTTCAGAACCGCGCAAAGAAAGAACCCACCATGACCAAATACATCGCGCTCGCGTTGTTGTTTGCGTTGTCCGCCTGCTCGAGCCCCAACGAGGGCAAAGAAGATAAAAACGACGCCGTGCCGCCGGCGAACGTCGAAGCCCCGGGCCAACGCGCTCCGGCGGAAAAACGCGTCGATGCGCGCCTGAGCCTCCAGCTCGACCTCGCGAAGGCCGGCGACCAATCCGTCTACTTCGTCGACGTCCAGCCGACGCTCGCGAAATGCCTCCCCTGTCACGCCGCCGGCGCGAACAAGCCGAGCCTCGATTCCTTCCCGCTCGCCGACGCGTCGCTGAACGCCGTCGCCAGCCGCATCAACAACGCCGCTCATCCGATGCCGCCGTCGGGCCTGCTGCCCGCCGCTGAACGCCAAGCCCTGGCGTCCTGGATCGATGCCGGCGCGCCGTCTGTCGCCCAGCCCTCCCAATCCAAAGATCTCGAGGCGTACGCGCTGGATGTGACGTGGAGCACGCAAGGCGGCAATCAGACGACGCATCACATCGCGGGCAATTCCTCCGGCACCTTCGAGCTCGGGCTCGGCTCCCTGCCCCTCAGCGCTATGCTCAACGTTCAAGCCAAAGTCACCGGCCCAGGCGGCAAAGTCGTCTTCGACAAGACGTTCCCCCTCCAATCGCTGTCCTCCTCCGGCGTCGTCAGCTTGCCGCTCCGGGCCGTCGCCGTGAAAGCCGCGACGATCGACCACGGCACGACGTCGCCCGTCACTCCGGTGAACCCCGACACGCCGACGACGGAAGAGCCGACCACTCCGGTCGTCGTGACTCCCCCGCCGCCGCCGCCGGTCGTCGAGACCGAGCTCGTCGCTCAGCTGAACCTCGTCCAGCCGGGCGACACGTCTGTCCCCATCACGACCTTCATCGACGTCCAGCCGCTCTTCGGCAAGTGCATGCCCTGCCACGCCCGCGGCGACAAATCGCCCGATCTGTCGAGCTTCCCCTTCACGGGCAAAGACGGCGAGACGCTGGCCTCCGTCATGCAAAAAATCGCGGAACGCACCAACGACGCCACCAAACCGATGCCGCAAACCGGCCTGCTGCCGGTAGGCGAACGCACCGCCATCGGCGCCTGGATCAGCGCCGGATACCTGAGCCTGCCGCCGGCCTCGACGCCTTCGCCGGAGCTCGGCTCCTACTCCGTAGAACTGAGCTGGACGAGCGACGCCGGCACGACCGGCTCCGAAACGCTGTCCCGCTCCAACCTCGGCAACTACGCGCTCGCCGCCGGCCTCCTGCCGGTCGGAACCAAAATCACCGCGACCGTCCGCGTCACCGGACCGCGCAACACCGTCGTCTTCGACAAGACGTTCGCTCCGGTCGCCGTCCCGATGACGGGCAAGATCAGCCTGCCGCTCCGCGCCGTCGCGGTCGACGTCACGGCTCCCGCCGCCGGCCAGCAAGGTGACATCCGCGGCTCGAACCTCACGCACGCCTCGCTCTCCCTCCGCTGGACGGAAGGCCGCGACCTTGTCACGGCCGCGGGCAACCTCCGCTACACCGTCTACCAGTCGTCCTCGAACGACCTGACCGACGTGCAGGCGATCAAAGCCAACGGCACAAAGGTCTCCCCGACGATCGCGGGTCTGACGAGTCTCGACGTTGCGAGCCTCACGCCTTCGTCCACCTACTACTTCAACGTCATCGTCGAGGACCAAGCCGGCAACGAAGCGGCCTACCACACCTACTCCGCGACGACGGAAGACGATCCGAACGCTCCGGTCGTCAGTGAATACCCGAACTGCATCACGGGCACGCAGACCCGTCAAAAAGTCGAAGCCTGGCGCAACTCGGCCGCGAAGGCCCTGGAAGGCAGCGAGTCGGAAGCGGCCGTCGCCCAGCACATCAAGCAGTGCTTCCCGGCCCAGGTTCCCCAGTGCGTCAAGCCGGTCCTCGGCTACACCCAACGCAACGACATCGCCAGCTCGAGTGCCGACGGCTCCATCGCCCAGTCGCCCGAGCGTCTACCCCCGAAAGAGTTCCTGGCTCCGGGCGGCAACGGCCTCCAGTGGGTCATTCCCCCGAACGTCGAAGAGATCGCCCGAGCGAACGGCTGGCCCGTGGTTCGTTACAAGAGCCGCCACGCCGGTGGCTTCGATCCCGAAACGCCGAACCTGCTGATGGTGTACGTCCCGGGTTCGACCCTCAGCCCCGCGGTCAACTACGATCAGTGGCTCAACTTCGCGACGCCGAAAGACGGCAACGCCGACGGCCTGACCCCTGCACCGCAAGCGCCGCTCGCTCAAGACGAAGACTTCGACCAGGGCCACAACTTCGGCGCCGGGATGCCGCGCGTATTCACCATGGTCAGCCTAGACCGTCCGCAAAACGGCAAGCCCGGCCAAGTCTACTTCCAAATGTTCGACCGCGAAAGCCAAGGCCCGAAATTCAACCCGCGCTCCAACTCCGGCGTGACCAGCTGCGTATCCTGTCACCCGAACGGCCTCCGCGCCATCAGCCCGCTCGGCCTGCACGTCCGTGCAAGCGAAGCGCAGCTTCCTGTCGAAGACTGGTTCGCCGCGAAAGTCATCAATGACTCCATGGACACGGCCGCCAACAAGAAAGCGGTCAGCTGGAGAAGCGGCAAGGTCAACGGCGTGATGAAGCCCTTCTTCAATGCCGCGGACCAGGGCCCGATCATGGGCCTCGAAACGCCCCTCAACGACAAGTTCACCCGCTCCAAAGCGTTCATCATGGGCGGCACGCTCCCGAACGGCCAGACGGCCGCCGGCTGCTTCAAACGTCGCAACACGGTCAGCGTGCGCGACATCTTCGGCCGCGCCCCAGGCGCGAACAACGTCTACACGCTCTCGGCCAACCCGAGCATCCGCTGGGACAAAGTCCGCGACTCGATGAAGTGCGCCACCTGCCACAACAACGTCGACCGCGGCGGCCTCAACAACACGATGGACATGAGCCAGGTCGACTTCAAGATCCTCGTCGACCAGTCGATGCCGGACGGCATGCACGTGAATCCGCTGGACACCGTCGATGGCGTCCCGGGCTCCGCGGACAGCCCGGTCAAGGACCAGCTTACGGCCGACGAGCGCATCGCCCTGGCCAACTGCGTCGCAGCCGAGTTCGAGCAGGAAAAGCAGTTCCTCGCCAAATCGCTCAGCCAGACGCGCTGCGAGTAAATTTGGGACGCTCGACTGTCCCAGTTAAAGATCCGGCCACCACCTGACGACCTCGGGTGGCGCGACGGGATCGATGCTTTCCCCGACACGCGGTGCCACGACGCGCACGCTCTTTTCCTTCGCAGCGACGAGAACGCGTTCTATCGGCTCGGTCCAACCATGGTAGGCGAGTGCGAACTTCGCCCAATGGACGGGCAGGAGGACTTTGCCCCGCACCATCTCGTGGGCGAGGACCGCCTGCTCCGGCCCGAGATGCCAGTCCGGCCAGCCGGAGCCGTACTGCCCCGCTTCGATCATCGTCAGGTCGAACGGTCCGAGGCGTTCGCCGATGTCGCGCAGCGCCGGGAAGAGCCCTGTGTCCCCGGAATAGTAAACGCGGTGCCCAGTCTACACGAACGCCCAACCGGACCAAAGCGTTGCGTAGTAGTCGAGGAGCTGCCTGCCCGAGGCATGGCGGGACGGCAAGCAGACGATGCGGAGCTCGCCGATCGTCGCCTCCTCCCACCAGTCCATCTCGACGATGCGGTCGTGGGGAATTCCCCAGCCTTCGAGGTGGGCTCCGAGTCCGAGCGGCACGTAAAAGCGCGTATTCCACGCCCTCATCTGCAGGACCGTGCCGTAATCGAGGTGATCCATATGGTCGTGGGAAACGACGACCGCGTCGATGGGGGGCAACTCGTCCAGAGCGAGCGGCGGCTCGAACCACTGCGTCGGTCCGATCCAGTCGACCGGCGAAATGCGTTTGCTCCAAACGGGATCGGTGATGATCCGGTAGCCATCGATCTCGACCATAGTCGTCGAATGGCCGAGCCAGGTGACGCGCAAGCCCGAAGGGGGCGGCGTCTGGAAATCGTCCGATCGTCCCCGAACGACCGGAACCGGCGTCTTGGGTTCGACGTCGGGCGAGGTGTGGAGGAAACCGCTCAGCGTCTCCCAGTAGTCGTTGACGATCGGCTGCGGGTTCTCGAAGGCACCGTCGTGCCACTGCGGCGACTTTTCCATGCGCGCCTTGCGCTCACCCGTCGCGCTCGAACCGAGCGGGGCACAGGCGGTAGTAAACGCCCAGATCATCGACGCGAACGCGACGGCGGTCCGCGTCAAGAAACTAGGAGCAGCACGCTCGCATAGTGCAGAGCACTGCCAAGCATGACGAAAAGATGCCAGATTTCGTGGAAGCCGAAGTTCGGCGGCCAGGGATCCGGCCATTTCTTCGCGTAAATCGCGGCGCCGACCGTGTATGCGACTCCACCCGAGACGATCAGCAGGAAGATCTCCAGGCTGACGGAGTTGTAAAGGGGCACGGCGGCTAGAACGACGAGCCAGCCCATGACGACGAAGATGCCGGCGGTGATCCACCGCGGGGAGTTGATCCAAAGAAAACTCTTGACCAGACTACCGACGGCGAGCGTCCAGATCGCGACGAGCACGGCAGTGCCGACCCGGCCCTTCAAGGCAATCAAACAGTACGGCGTATAAGAGCCCGCGATGAACACTGACACCATCGAGTGATCGACGAGGCGGAGCTTGGCGCGGACCGAGTCACGAACGTGCAGCAGGTGATAGGTCGAGCTTGATGCGTAAAGCAGGACCAGGCTGATGCCATAAACCGCAACGGCCAGCGTGACGACCGAGTCGGCTTCCTTCAGGTGGCTGACGTTCAACAAATAAACGAGGCCCGCGATCCCCATGACCGTCCCGGCCAGATGAGTCAGGCCGCTGATCGGGTCTTTGAAGATGCGGGACCAAGTTTCCATCAAAGGTTTGTATCACAGACGTCCCTTACGGGCAGTCCCGAACGACCTTGGCTACGAATTGGTTGTTGGATTCCAAAGCTTCGGAGATGACGCCGAGACCCGGTCCGTCGAGGCGTAGCGTCAGCTTGGTTTCCACGTTCGGGACGGCGACCGAACCGAACGAAGCGAACGCGTAACGAACCGTGCTCGGGTTGATCGCGGCTTGCGAGAACGGGTACTGCGTCCCGCCGTTGATGCCGCTGACGTTCTTATGCGCGCCTGCCGCGGACTCACCGATGTTCTCGTAGCGGTACTTGCCGCGGAAGCCGTTCGTGTTGCACGGCACGTGGAAGGTGCCGCCATTCAGAACGCCGACCTGGGTGCCGTCCGGCAGCAGCATGATCATCGCGATGCCTGACATGCGAAGGTCGGGAGGGCCGGCCTTCAGGGAGGCGACGGAGGCCTCTTCGCTGGGTCCGCAGGCGAGGGGGATGGTGGTCAGGGCGAGGGTGACCGCGAGGCGTTTGAGGATTTGCATGACTTTCTCCTTGGTGGGTGTTGGGGCGAGGGCCCATGTCCCCAAACTAAACCGTGCGACTCGTTGCCTCAACGCGTGCGTCGCGCTAAAAGGAGTTTTCGCTCGCCGAAGGCGGCTTTTGGCGAGCAAAGGAGCGGGCGGGATGACGGAAGAATCCAAATCGAACCTGGCGGATCTGGAACGGGCGCATGAAGCGCTCGCTCTGCTGATTCGACGGGGTAAAGCCCACAGCCCGAAGCAGACCCTCGGATTTCTCGCGAAAAAGGCGGGGATTCCCTCTACCGGATATCTCTCGGACGTCATGAGCGGAAGGCGGCAGCTCCACCCCAAATACCGCGACGCGCTCCTCGACGCGCTGGTCGTGACGGGAACCGTCCGCTCTTTCGTGACGGTGCTGCTTCAGCTGGAAGACCTCGCTGAGGGCGACCACGCGGACGAGCTGGTGAAGGAAAGGGAGGCCATCCGCAAGGTGCTCCGCCAGCAAAGCCGGCAATTCCCCGAGCGCCTCGCCGGGATGTTTTTCGCCTTCGAAGTGTTCGCGGCGTTCGGACTCTCGGGCCAGAAGGCGACGCGGAACCAGCTTCGGGATTTTTTCGGAGTGGGGCGCGGGATCGAGATCGAGCGCGCGCTGGGACTGCTGCTTCAGTCAGGATTGATCGAGCGGGAGGGCGACACCTTCCGCATCGTGAGCGATCAATTCTATTTCATCGGCAAGGATGGTTTGTCCCACATCGACTACCTGACGATGGCGCTCCGCGAAGCCGAGGAAAAGGTCAGCGCCTGGTACGAAAGGCCCGACCAGTCGTTCTTCGTCTCGTCGATCCTGAGCGTGAAGGACGGCGCTTACCGCGCCAAGCTCCCGGAAATCAAGGCAGCAATGAAGCGCGTGGAAAGCGACCTCGAAACGGGCGACGCCGACCGCCTGATCCGGGTCAACGTGCAGATTTATCCGCTGGAGAAGTGAGTCAGTTCCCGACGCTGATGCCGGCCGTGCCGCCGAACTCGGGATCGATGTAGCCGGCGGGCGACGTGCCGTCCTCGCCGTAGTAGCTGACGCACGCGAAGTGCGGGACTTGGAAGAGGTCGGAGCGGGCGCAGGCGACTCCGGTCGCCTGGCGGACGAGGTACGTCGTGCCGTCGTTCCGGGTCACGACCGCATCGCTGACGACGGCGAACGACTCGTAGAGGTACTGCGCCACTTCGCCGCGGAAGACGACCTGCTTGTAGGCTTCGTTGCCGGGGAACACTCGGGCATGGACGTCGCCCGTCTCGGCTTTGGCGACG
>JAYVBB010000273.1:0-4203 GCA_043750715.1 Pseudomonadota bacterium
TCGTTCGGCTCTCGGTCGGGATCGAGGCGGCGGATGATCTGATCGGGGATATCAAGCAGGCGTTGGCTTAAGTCTCCTTGCTTGGTACCCCCTCGGGGCGTGGCTCAAGCTGGATGAAATGAGGTGCCGGGCCTCATTTGAACCTTCATGCGATGGCCCCAGGGGGGCGCCCTCGCATTGATATGTGCGAATTTGTCTCATAATCTAACCAGATTTTGTGTGCGTGCCTGCAATGTTCCCTGGCGTGGTTAACTGGTAATTTATTGTATTTACTGTATAATAATGAATATTCTCAACTCTTTCATGAGTCTCGCCGCAGAAGTGAGTGCCTGTGCGGAAATGGGTCTGCAGAGGCCTCAACCAGAGACAAAGAAGAGGAACGAAAATGAACACCAAGTTAATCGTCCCCGCGGTTCTGATCAGCATGATCGTGGCCTGCGGCAAGAAAGACAATGGCGGCGGCGACGACGACGACAATGCGACCGGAACCGTGTCGAGCGGCGGCTCGACCTCGGGCGCCGACCCGATCCCGACGGATGTGCCGAGCGATTCCACAGGTGCGACCGCCTCGACGACCTTGCGATTCGGTCAGGCGACTGGCGGCTCCGCGCTGGCCTTGCAGGCTCCCGTGACCCTCGACCTCGGAGGCGGCATCGTGCTGAGCGACGCCCGCGTCAACGTCGCTTCGATCAAGCTCAAGTCGTCCCACGAGGAGAGCGAGGCGGACAAGGCTCTGAGAGAGACAGAGAAGGCCGAGCGCAAGGCGCTGAAGGAGGAGTTCAAGTCCCAGGAAGACAGCCTCAAAGCCAAAAAAGAAGCTATCAAAGACGACTACAAGGCCCAGAAGGAAGCGGCCGCGACCGACGCCGATAGGGATGCGCTCGAAACGAAGATGGAAGCTCAGATCAAGGTCGTTGAAGAAGAGCGCGCAACCCTCAACAAGGATCGCGAAGACGCCAATGCCACCAGCGAAGGCGAGCGGGACAACAACCTGCGCTGGAAGGGCCCTTACATCTACAACCTCGTGAATAGCACGGTGACTCCGGAGATTCCGGCCGTCGACCTGATCGACGGCAGCTATCGCCGGATCGAGTTCAAGATCAAGCCAAACCGAATGCTCACCGGGCTCGATCCACTCCTGAACAACTCCATCTATGTCGCCGGCACGGTCACGGTCGGCGGCGTCGCCACCTCGTTCACGGCCTCCTTCCCTCTGGAAGAGGAGTTCAAGCTCCGCGGTCTCGACGGCATTAAAGTCGAGCCTGGCATGGCTAACTTCCTAACCGTGGCGTTCAACGCGGCATCTTGGTTTACCGGCATCGACATGAGCACCGCCGAGAAGGATACGGCAGGCGTCGTCGTGATCAACGACGAGTCCAACAAGCTGATCTGGGACGTGATCCGCAAGAACGTCAAAGGCTCGACGAAGTTTGGCAAAGACGACGACGACGACGGTAAACTTGGCAGCACCGAAGCCAAAGGCGACGGCCAAGACGCCGCCAACGAAATCGAGGTTGAGTAACATGATAAAAGGCGGAGACAACATCCGTCCGAAGAGCCCAAGACGGGGACGCCCCGCCTTGGGCTCTAAACGTGCGCGCAAGACGAACGTTGCCCGACTTCGGGTTGCGACCGACCGGGTGCCGGTTACGGACTTCCTGAGCTACCGGGACTACCTCGCCAAATTGTACGCGGAGTTGAAGAGAGACAACCCGTCGTATTCATACGCGCAGCTCGGCGAGGACCTCGGGTTTTCCAGGTCGAACGTCCTTTGGCTCGTAATTACGGGCAGGCGGAAGCTCACACTCAAGGCCATCGTACGGGTCGTCTCGGCCTTAAGCCTCACGGGGACCGACCGCAAGTACCTCGAGACCCTCCAACGCTATGGCAGCGTGCGGCGACCCGACGAACGTGAGCAAGTCCTAAGAGATCTGGTTGAACTCAAGACCAAGACCGTCACGTCCGAGGCTGGCAAGAAGGCACTGGAGTATTTTTCCGAATGGCAACATCCGGTGCTTCGCGAGATGATCGGACTCCGTGAGTTCGTCGCGGAGTCTAACTGGATCAACGCTCGGCTGGTTCTCAAGCTCACGCCAATGGAGATCCGGCGGAGCCTCGAGCTGCTCGAACGCTTGGCGCTCATCACCTATGACAGAAAACGCGGTCGCTACGTCCAGACGGGCGGTCAGGTTCTACCCGACCGAGACGTCGAACGTCTAGCGTCTGTAAGATTTCATCAAAAAATGTGCGACATCGCGCGTGAAACGGTGACGCGGGTGCCCGCCGCGAGGCGGGAAATGAACACGATGACCTTGTGCGTCTCCGACGAAATCGCCATGCAAGCGGGTGCGATCTTACATAAAGCCTGCGAACAGATCATGAAGCTAGAGGCTGAGACTAAGAGCCGGGAGCAGGTGTATCAAGTGAACGTCCATCTCTTTCCCTTTACCAAGTTCCCCGGAGGCTGACATGGGATCCACGATCCATAAGAAACTGCTCCCCGGATTGCTAACATTCGTCGTTTCGTGCGGCACGTGGCTCGGCAACCCCAAAGATCCAGAGAAGACTCAACCTCAGGGCAACAGCAACGTGACCATTCTGTTCCACGGAGCCGGCGGAGTCCTAGCCCTCGCGCCGACCAAAGTCACCGTGATCGGCAAGAGCGGCTCGTCGATCGGAACGCTGGCTCTTACTCAGGCGCAAATCGTCCTGAAGGAGATCCGTCTCGACACCGACGACAGCGACGTCGAGGAGAAACAGGAATTCGAAGGTCCGTTCATCGTCGATCTCCTGAACGATAGAATGCGCCCGGATCCAGGCGCGATCTCGATCAACGCCGGGACCTACCGCAGGATCAGAATGAAGCTGGCCAAGCTCAACAAGGACGCCACCGTCGAGGGCGACCCGATGATCGGCCGAAGCGTCAGCGTCCAGGGCACCTTCACGCCGGCGGACGGCTCGGCAAGCCAGATCTTCGCCTTGACCTTGGATCTCGACGAGGAGTTTCGGATCGGCAAGAGCGGCGGGACAGGGATTCCCGTCATCGAAGGACTCACTAACCCGGTGGTCGTAGCGTTCAATCTCAGCACCTGGCTCAACTTCACCGGCGCCCATGCCGACCTGAGCGACTTGCCGGTCGGCCCGATCATCCTCGACAAAAACGCGGATGAAATGGCCGATGAGGTCCGCGATTCGATTAAGGAGCTAATCAAGCGCTCGGCGGAGTTCGGTAAGGACGACGACCAGGACGGCGAACTCGACGAGGACGAAAAAGACGGGTGAGACTCCTGAGAGGACGCAATCGTGGACAACGTCGGGCATTGCCGGCAAAAAAGCGTCTTGACGCGGGGTTCACCGTAGTCTGCCCCGGTAAACCGCCTGCGTCGGAGACGCAAAGAGCCTCGCCAGGGCGAATAGCGCCAACGTCGTGACCATGTAGATCACGGCCATGGCGTCGATCTGCTGCGCCGCGCGGTTGCCGCTGCCGTAGGCGTCGTTGTAGACGGCGACGACGAGAGTCTGCGTGCTGGCTCCGGACACGAGATAGGTCAGCTCGAAGCAGGCGATGGTGCGGACGGCCGCGAGGATGCCCGCGGTGAACAGGCCGGGAACAAGCAAGGGAGCGAGCACGCGCCGGAAGATCTGCACGGGGGAGGCGCCGAGCGTGCGCGCGGCGGCTTCGAGGCGCACGTCCACCTGCTCGACGAAGGGCACGAGGATCATGATCACGAAGGGAAGCGTCGGGATGATGTTCGCGATGATGACGCCGGCCGTGGTGTTGGCCAGGCCGAGCTTGAACATCAGCGACGCGAGCGAGATGCCGTAGGTCATCGGCGGGACCATCATCGGGACGAGCAGCAATGCCCAGAAGAACTTTTTCCCGAAGAACTCCTTCCGCGCCAGGACGTAAGCGGCCATCAGCCCCAAGAACAGCGAGATCGCCGACACCGCTACGGCGACGGTCAGCGTGTAACCAATGAGCCAAAGGAGATCATGCTCGGCGGCGGCCGCCTGGTAGTAACGCGTCGTCCATTCTTCGGGGAGAAGCGTCCCGAACCAGCCGGCGCCGAGCGAGTTCACCGTGACGCTGGCGATCAGCAGCAGGATGTTGACTACGAAGAACGCGATCGCGGCATATGCCAGGACGCCGCCGGTCTTGCTGGCGCCGTTTTGGATCCGGCGCAGGGTCATCGATGCCGTGTT
>JAYVBB010000274.1:0-4088 GCA_043750715.1 Pseudomonadota bacterium
CGTCCTGATTCTGTTGGAGCGCCTCGGCATCATCACCGAAAAGATGCTGACCGCCGGCGAACAGCAACAGGGCCGAGATGAAGAACGGCATCACCAGCTTTCGGGTCTTCTCGGGGAGCGCCGGCGCAATGAATTTCCAAAGCTGCAGGAACAGGTAAGGCCCCGCAAGGACTGACGCGAGCAGCAGCGAGACTTTCATGTAGGCGGCGAGCACCTCCATGGGCCCGGTGAAGTGGAGTACGCTGTTCGCCTTCGGCATGGCGAGCACCAACGGTTGCTTCAACCAGGTGAAGACGTCCTTCGCGAAGAAGATGCAGGCGCTGAAGAAAACGCCGATGACGATGAACACGCGGATCAGGCGACCGCGCAGTTCGTCGACCCGCTCGAGCAGCGATCCGGTCGGTGTCGCCTTGAGCCGTTCCAGAAACTTCGCGAGCGGGTTGGCGTCTTCTTCCATGAATCCTTAGACGTGGCGCATCGCGTCGGCGATGACCATCTGCGCGGCGCGCCGGGAACAGAACCAGGCCGTGCCGGTAGCGAGAAGGGAGAGCGTGACGGCGCTGACGAGCCAGGCAGCCGGCACCAGCTGCACGTGCAGCGCGATCGGAATCGAAAGAATGCCGGCGCGATACGTCAGACCCAGGTGGGCGATCACGAACGTCATGATCAGCGTCATCACGAGGCCGACGGCGCAAGCGAGGAGCGAAAGGAACATCCCTTCAAGGGCGAACATCTTGACGAGGTGGCGTCGCAGAAAGCCGAGGCTCCGCAAGGTGCCGATCTCGCGAATCCTTTCGTTGACCGACTTCATCATCGTATTGGCCACCGACATGACGCCGATGGTGACGACGATGACCATGAAGAGGTTCCGGAATACGCCGACGATCTGCATGCCGCCCGAGACGTAAGACGCGACCTGGTGCTCCATCCACGGCATGATTTGCAGGTCGCGGCCTTCGCCTTTGGCTGATTCGCGCATGCGTTTGACGAAGCCGTTCGTCGCGTCGTCGGACTTGAGCTTGACCGCCACCATCGTGATCTTGTCGGTGTCGAGGAGTCGTTGCGCGTCGGCCAGCGAGACGTGCGCCGCCCGCTTGTCCGCTTCACGGAATCCGGCGTCGAAGAAGCCGACGACCGGCAAGTCTATGGCGTTGACCTGGGCGGCCTCAGTCGTCGCCGACAGCGTCACGCGGTCGTTCTGGCATTTGTACGGGCGGTCCTCCGCGACGTAGTTGCCGTCAGGAAGCATGAAGCTCGGCCCGTCGTAAGGGAACTCGCAGTCGATCAGGCGGCCGAGGCCCATGCCGAGGATGATCGCCGGCTTGGTCGCCATGTCGATCGGTTTACCTGCGAGCGTGTTCCAGTACCAGCGCTCGCCGCGGATTTCGGCGCCTTCCTTGATGTCGTAACCGAAGCCGACGAAGACCGTGTTGTGCGGTCCGGACGTCACCAGACCCTGCATGTTGAGGAAGCGCACCCGAACTTTGAAGTCCGGATCCTGCGCGAAGAACTCTTCCATGAACTTCTGGTCTTTGGCGTCCATCGAATACAGCCACTGGTCGTCCGAGGCGTTCTCCTGCGAGCCCTTTTTCACGACCAGGACGTTGCCCAGCATGCCGCGCGTCATGTAGCCGTCGGTGTTCCTTTCGTTCAGCTCTTTGATGAAGCCGTCGAAGAGGGAAACCGCCATGAAGCCCGAAGCAATCGCCATGATCGTGGCCAAGCTGTGGCGCCAGTTGCGGACGACGTTGCGCCACGCCAGCTTGGTCAGTTGAATGTCGAGATTGCTGGTTAAAGACATAGGCTCAGCGGATCAGGTTGTTGACGTTGAAGAGCGAGTCGGAATGCGCCTCCGGCTTCGGGGAATTGTACCGCAGCCAGGTATTGTTGGATTGCTTTAGCGCGTCGACGATGGCCATCGTGCTGACGAAAGGCCAGTCTTTGCCTTCGATTTTCACCGTGTTTTTGTATTCCATCGTCGCGCTTTTGAACATCTCGCCGCTAACCGTGAGGAACTCCGACTTGATGCCCAGGTGGTCCTTCTTGCTGATCCAGTAGCGGATGCCGTCGTAGGTGACGTTCTTGGCTTTCGCTTTGAGCTCCAGCTTCCACGAGTCGACGCCGTCGATTTTCTCGTCACCGATGACCTTGCCTTCATAGTCGCGGACGTAGTTCGTCGAGGCGACGTCGCCGTTGGCCGCCTGCCCCATGAGTTTCTGGCGCGCCGAGATGGCGACGGGCTTTTTGATCCCTGGTTTGAAAAACCACAGGTTCCGGTCGTTGAAGAGCATCATCTCGCCCTTGTTCCGCGCCGGCTCGGTCGCTTCGGCCAGGGCGTCGACCCCTTTGACTTTGACCAGATAGTGGACCTTGCTGGTCGAGCCGTCTTCGAGCGTCTCGACGTCGATCTCCCAGCTGATGCCGCCTTGGATCGCTCCGCGCGCCCGGTCGGAGTCCTTGAGGAGTTCTTCCGCGGACGGTTGCTGCGCCAGCGCGGTACTGCCCCAGAGGGCCAAGGCGAGGATTACGAGAGACTTCTTCATGGCGATTCCCTTCTTTACCGTTGCGTTCCCATCAGTAGGTCCGCGATCTTGCGTTTGACGATGGCGCGCACGGCGACCAGCGTCGTAAGGACCGAAAGCAAAAAGATCAACGCCGCCGCACCGGCGACGATGCGGGCGTTGGGTTCGAGGATGAGGTTCATGCCGCCCGCGACCCCGGGGGGATTGATCGGGATCTTGGCGACGTTGACGCCCCAGATGCCGAGGCCGCCGATGAGCCCGCCGAACACGAGCGACATCACGGCCAGCACCAGCATCTCCTGGATGAACAGACGGCGGATGCGCGTTCGCGTGAACCCGAGCGACCGCATCATGCCGATTTCCTGAGAGCGTTCGATGACGGTCATCGTCGCGGCATTGAAGACGGAGAAGACGATGACCGTCGCCAGCACGATCGAGATGAACCCGACCATCGTGTAAAGGAACTGCATGGTGCCCGTATAGAACGGCGCCATGTCTTCGTTGCTCCACGGATAAATATCGAGGCCTTTGACGTCGGCGCCGAGCTTTTCCTTTATCTCGGCCATCGTTTCGTCGAGTTTTCGCGGACTTTTCAGCCAGATCGAATAGAACGTCGCGTTGGGCGTGTCGTAGAGCTTTTGGAGGTGCGTCAGCGACGTCAGGATCGCGGAGTTGTTCGTCTCGGTGACGCCGGTGTTGTAGTTGGCTACGACCTCGCCGTCCAAGGCCGACATCATCCCGGACCAGGCGCCGGCGGCCATCTGCACGTTGGCGTCGCTGGCAATCAGCTCTTTGGCGTTAGGGGCGTTGCAGTCGACGACGACGATCGCCGCCTGCGTCGCCTTGAACTCGTCGTGCACTTTCGTTTTATGAAGGAGCCGGGACAGGCCTTCCGCGAGCGCGACGGCGCCGGTGTCTTCCGAAAACTCGGAGATGGCCCGGCCCTTCGAGTAGAGTTTGGTGTCCCTGCCCCAGCGGGCGACCTCGGGGTGCTGGCGGAGCATCCGGTCGACGCCCGGATCGATGCCGGTGGCGATGAACGGCAAGGTGCGGCAGCCGTTGCCGACCAGTCCCATGCCTATGAGCTGGGCGGCGCTCATCTCGACGTTCGAGACGGTCGCGAGGACGGCGGCGATCTTTTTCTGGTCGTCTTCCGTGAGGCTGTAAAGCTTCGGTTTGACCGAATATTTCTCCAACCCCTCGTGCTTGTAGATCGTGATGTGGCCGATCCGGGTCGAGTAGATCGTGTAGACGCGGAGGTAGTTCTGGACGCGGTAGATGTAGCCGCCGAGGGCCAGCAGTGCCGCGAAGCCCAAAGCGATGGCCAGCCCGGTCGCGATGTTGCGCCGGGTGTTCCGCGACAGGTTGCGGACAGCCATGGACCAGGAGCCGCTCATCCGCGAATGACTCCGTCTTGAATGTGGGCTATGCGCGAGACACGCTCCATCAGGCGCTCGTCGTGCGTCGAGAAGAGGAACGTCACCCGGCGGCGCGAGTTGAGCTCGAGCATCAGGTCGATGATCTTGGACGAGGTGGTCGAGTCGAGGTTGGCCGTCGGCTCGTCGG
>JAYVBB010000275.1:0-3537 GCA_043750715.1 Pseudomonadota bacterium
ACATGACGCTCGGACAGCTCGTCACCCTGTGCCGCTGCCATCAGGTGGGCGATGCCTTCCTGGGTCCGGCGGTCGTCCCAGAGCGTGCGGTCCTGGTCCTTCAGCAGCAGGATGTCGCCGGCCGAATCGGTCCGCGCGTCGAGGCGCGAGGCGTGAAACGCCATGAGCGCCGCGAGCGCGTGCACCTTGGGCAGGTCGAACAAGGCGTGTCCCGCGAGCGTCCGGGTGATGCGAAGCGCCTCGAGGCAGATGTCCTTCTTAAGCAGCTGGTCGCCCTCGTGGGCGCTGTAGCCCTCGTTGAAGAGGAGATAGAGCACATCGAGCACCGCCTCGAGGCGGTGCGGCAGCAGCCGTGGCTCCGGCAGGTCGTAGGTCAGGCCGAGGTCTTTGATCTTCTGTTTGGCGCGGACGAGCCGCTGGGCGATCGCCGTCTCCTGGCTGAGGTAGGCCGCGGCAATCTCCTTGGTACCGAGACCAAACAGGGTTTTCAGTGCGAGGGCGACCTGCGCCTCTGGTGCGAGGGCGGGGTGGCAGCAGACGAACAGCAGCTTTAGCTTGTCGTCCGTCAGCTCCTGGGCCATGTGCAGGGCGCCGGCGAGCGGGTTTTCGGGAGCGCCGCCGTCCTCGAGGAAGTGGCTGATCTCCTTTTCCTTGCCGAGCTTCATCTTGTCCTGGCGGATGATGTCGAGCGCCTTGTTCTTCGCCGTCCGCATCAGCCAGCCGGCGGGATTCTCGGGGATGCCTTGCAGCGGCCAGACCTGCATCGCCGCCACCAGGGCGTCCTGCACGACGGCTTCGGCGAGGTCGAGGCGTGACGGACCGAAGATCCGCGTCAGCGTCGCGACGAGCTGCCCCGCTTCCCGGCGGAAAAGCTGATCGAGGATTTTCGCGACGTCGGACATTTGCCCATTATGCGACAAAAGCTGACAAAGTCCGATCGCTTTCGCGGGTTATGGGTCGAGTATTTGCCGGGCCTTCCCCGAGATCGAGTCGGCGGCGTGAGCGTTTCGGAGGCTGAGAAGCGAGCCCAGATCTGCAGCGAGGCACTGCTCCGGACGCATCGAAGGGCTGGCCCATAAATCATGCGGGGCAGGACTGCGCTGCGCGTGGTCTACGGCCAGCCGAGGGGGTTGCGGCGCGGCCTTGTCTGGGAGTGCAACGTTCACGATGAACGTAAAAATAAGTGTCGACAGGATTTTTCGAGGCGACGAACGGGTGAACGCGGTGGCGTTTGGAATGCACGACGGGAACGTCAAAATGCGAAACAGGAAGACTGCGGGAACTGCCTTGGATTTTTCTTGGTATCGATCGGCGTTCGTTCGGCAGGGTGCGAAAGCACGCGCCGAAAAAAACCGTGGTAGAAATCCTTCGAACGAAGAGCAGCTCCACCATGCAAAACCTGAAATCGACCGACAATCAGACCCTGATCGCAAGGCTCGTTCGCATGGCAAAAGGGGAGGCGCGCTGCCAAGTCGAGATCCTGAAGCACCTGGCAGAGATCGATGAACGGAAGATCGTGGTGGAGCAGGGATACAGCGGCATGTGGGATTTCTGCCGAAGGGCTCTGGGGTTTTCGGAGAGCACCAGCACGCGGCGGATCATGGTGGCGCGGGCGACGCGGAGTTATCCTGTGCTGTTGGAAATGCTCAGGGACGGTCGGTTGACCTTGTGCACGGCGGCGGATTTAGTGCCGCTGTTGAATGCGGAGAATTGCGCGGCGCTTTCGGCCGCGGCGGTAGGGAAGTCGCGAAGGGAAGTGCAGGCACTGGGAGTGGCGCCCAGCGTGAGCCTGTGGCGCGGGATGTGATCCGGCGGGTGCCGGTAGCCCGCACGGCCGCCGTTGATGCGCTCGGTTTGGTTGAAGAGCCCGCTCAGGCTCGTACGGTGCAGGCGCGGCCGGTCGCCGCTGCGGAGAAAGTCCTGCACCAGGTGGCGTTCAATGCCGAGGCGGAGCTCGTCGAGAAGTTGGAGAGGCTCCAGGAACTCATGGGCGGGGCCACTTTGTGCGAGGTGTGCGACCGGGCGGCGGACCTATTGCTGGAGAAGGTCGATCCGGCCAGGCGAGTTTCGCGGCGTGATGAGCGGAACCTCGTGAAAGCGAAGAAGGCCCAGGGTGTGAAGGCGCCCAAGCAGAGCAACCCGACCGAGCCGCGCCGGGCGCCGATCGCCTTGGCGGATAAGACCAAAGTCGCCGCTGGTCGTTGCGAGTACGTCTCGGCGAATGGGGTGCGGTGCGCCGAGACCAGGTTCCTGACCATCGACCATGTGCGTCCCTTTGCGTTGGGTGGTCGCTCGACGGATCCGGCCAATCTGAGGTGCTACTGCGCGGCGCACAATCAGATGGCGGGGAGGAACTCGTTCGGGCCTCTGGATTCCCAGCGGCTCGCTGCGCGCGCCTGGGAATGACAGGGTGGGTGAGCGCACCCGGCGGGAACGTTCACGGCGAACGTTGCATTCCCAGACAAGGGCCCGGCTGGCGACTGGCCGGGGGCTGCGAGGCGACCCATCCGGCAGGCCGGTGAGCCACGCGGAGCGAGGCTCTGCCCCGC
Organism: Pseudomonadota bacterium; assembly: GCA_043750715.1. Classification (GTDB taxonomy): domain Bacteria; phylum Bdellovibrionota_B; class Oligoflexia; order Oligoflexales; family CAIYRB01; genus CAIYRB01. Next base: position 2,550 of record JAYVBB010000275.1, read on the forward strand.
GTGATTTTTGGGACCAGCCCTTCGATGCCTGCCCGGAGCAGTGCCACGAAGGTGATCTGGGTTCTCAAGCCGGCCCGCTGCAGCCGGTCTCAATGATTCGTCAACTCGATGATCTCCACCGTCTCACCGTGCGTCAGACACGGGCAGTCGTGCCCAATTTCAACTGCCTCTTCGAGACTCTTCGCCTGGACGATGAAATACCCGTTCAGCGCTTCCTTCGACTCCGGAAACGGCCCGTCCAGTACCTGCACGCCGCCAGCGCCCGAACCCGGCGCCAGATACCGGCTCTTGTTCGACAGCGCCGACCCGCCTTTGAATCTTCCCTCTTCTTTCAGCCTTTTCACGTACGCGTAATAGCGTTCCATGACGGCTTGCTTCTCGGCGGGGGACTGGGCTTCGAAAGCGGCATGGCTGCCGCGCATCATGAACATGTAGTCTTGCATTTCAGATCTCCACTTCGCGGACTTCGCAGAAGCCCTGGTGAATGGTGACGGTCGGGCACTCGCGGGCGATCTCGACGGCCTCATCGAGGTTCTTGGCCTCAATGATGTAGTAACCGCCGATGGTTTCCTTGGACTCGGCGAAGGGGCCGTCGACGACTTTGCCGTCTTTCAACGTCAGCCTCCTGCCTTGGCCGTCGCGGAGCTTGTGGGTGTCGACGAACTGCTTGTTCGCCCGGAGCTTGTCGCCCCACGCCTTGTAGCGCTGCATCACTTCTTCGTAGTTGGCACTGGTGGAGCGGCGGTTTTTGTCGACGCCTCCGAGAACGAGCATGTACTGGGGCATGTTCAGGTTCCTTTCGCGGGCGAGCGACGTTGCACGAATTCCAGGACCTTCGGCGCGCCGTTTTCGGTGCCCGCGGCCTTGCTGTAGAGGGTGCCGTCGTCCAAAAGTTTATACTCGATCAGGTTCGGAACGCCCTTTGCCGGAGAAGATTTTCAGATGTTTGAGAAAGACCTGCCGGGAGAAAATAAATCCGGCCTTAGTT
>JAYVBB010000276.1:0-2069 GCA_043750715.1 Pseudomonadota bacterium
ACGCCGACGGCGTCGAAGGTGCGGGAGGTCTGGCCGTCGACCGGGGCGAGCTCGAAGATGCCTTTGATCTTGAGGTCGGGGATCCGGGCCTGCCAGGGACTGTTCTCCTCGTTGAAGAAGTTCTGCGCTGCAAGGACGCCTTCGCCGCCGCGGGAGTGGCCCATCATGCCGACGCGCGTGAAGTCGAGGTGGCCGGAGAAGTCGACGCCCAGCTGGGCTTGGCTGCCGCCGCCGCGGTGCCAGTTGCTGAGCTTCTCGAGGTGCTTCAGCACCAGACGGCCACGGGCCATGTTCAGGCCCCAGTCGTCACCCTCGCCCGAGCCGCCGTTGATGCCGCGGTTGGCGTTGATCGAGACGACCACGAAGCCTTGCGCCGCGAGCTCGCGGGCGATGTGATCATATCCTCTATGGTTGGGCGTCGGGACGTAGCCGTTCGGGCAGGTGCCCGAGTAGGTGTACTGGTTGGAGTCGTCGGTGCGGGGGTTTTCCCCGTGGCCGCAGGTCGAGTGGTTGCCGTGCAGGAAGATCGCGATAGGGTGCTGGCCTTCGGCGATTTCCGTAGAGGTTCCCGGCCAGTAGGCGCGAGCCCAAAGCTCCGTCTCGGTGTCCTGGAGGACGTCCGGATCGACCGAGGCGGGGAATTTGTAGTCCTTTTCCGCGACCGTGAAGTCGGCGGCGAGCGCCGGACCGAACCAAAAAAGACCAATCAAAACGATTACTTGTCTCATGAGGAACCTCCAAAGGCGCGTTGGGTCCTGTTTACGCCAAGTGGGGTCCTTTTGTCCAATCCTACTGTCCCGTCGGCGTCGGACGCAGGAAAACCTCCCTTTCCGGAGGAAAGAGAGGCCATGAGGATTCGGATTTGGGGGAGAAGCTAACTTTTACTGGCAGTTCACGGTTTGAGCCTGAACGCCGGAGAGCACGTTGATGTCTTTGCCCCAGACGACGTTGTTCTGGTGACAGGAGGTCACGCGAACTTCCTGGAGGACCGAGACGCTATTGATGCAGTACAGCGCGTTCGGGTTGAGCAGGCGGAACTCCTGACTGCCTAAGACCGAGACGCTCTTGATGATGACGATCGTGTGCTCGTTGCCGCGGTCTTCAATGATCGAGTTGCTCAGAACCGAAACGTTCTTCTCGGAGCGGACGTCGACGTTCCATTGGCCGCGCGTGTCGTAACCCTGATGGCGGAAGGCTTCCATGCAGCTGTCGATGTCGCGCTGGTCGTAGCTGCCGCCTTTGCAGGTCGTTTTCGGGTATTGGCCAGGGCCCCCGTCGTCGCAATATTTGCCGTCTTTGCCGCAGTCGTCACCGATGGGCTTCTGCGTCGGGTACTGGCCGGGGCCGTTATTGTCGTAGGAATCGCTCGGCTCGTAGGAACCGTTCTGGCCCGGGTAGTTGCCGTCTTTGCCGTCGGATTGGCCCGGATAGTTGCCGTCGGTCTGGCCCGGATAGTTGCCGTCGGTCTGGCCCGGGTTCTGACACGGATTGTAGTCGTCGTCGCCGTCTTTCGCGGGCGGGTTCGGCTCTTCGCCTTTGCCGTCGCTGCCGTCGGTGTAATCGGTACCGCCGTCTTTGCCGTCTTTGCCGTCTTTGCCGTCGCCGCCGTCTTTGCCGGGGACCACGACCACGTCGGTGCCGTCTTTGCCGCCGCCGTCTTTGCCGGCGTCGGGATTGCCGAGTTTCAGGCAATCTTCGTTGTTTTGACCGCCAGCGCGCTCTTCGGAAGTGCGTTTGCTGGATTTGCCCGAACGACCGAAGTCGACTTTCGAGCAGGCCGCCAAGCTGATCAGGGAAACAGACACGAGGGCCACGTAAGTGGCGCGCAGGAAGGCTTGCATTTTCACACTCCCAAAATCCGGTTCAACAGGTAGAGAAAAGAACCAACGTCAGCGTCTGAAACAGCTGCCATGCCCGAGCGGGAGCTCGTCCGGCAATTCGCCTTGTGCAAGCGGCACGCCACGTGTGGCCTTTTCGTGTTGCGATCAACCGCAACAATTTGTAATTATTGATTTTTATATAGAAATCAGCGCCTCCCGGACAACCCCTCGGAATGACCTGAAATGTCG
>JAYVBB010000277.1:0-3406 GCA_043750715.1 Pseudomonadota bacterium
GCGACGCCGTTTACCGTCACGACGACCACGGAGCCCGCGTCCGTGACCCCGGAGATGACGACAGTCGGGCTGTTGGTAGTCGTCGGCACGGCGGCGACGGTCGGCAACGCCGGAGGCGTCGTATCGAGGGTGGTCGTCACGGTCGAGACCAGGCTCGTTTGCCCGAGCGCGTCCTTCACCCGGATCGAGATCGTGCGGGCGCCGTCGGCTGCGCCGCAACCGGCAGCCACCGTCGTGACGTCGAAGTTCGAATAGGGAGAAGCAAAAGGGGTCTTGTTGACGAAGAGTGTGCCGTTGCAGCTGAAGTCTGCGGAGGAAAGAGGCTCACTGGCGACGACGGTGAACACCGGGGTCTTGCTTTTGATCAGGCCACCGACGTTCGCTACGGTGAAGCTGGTGATCGTCGGCACCATGGTGTCGATCGCGAACACGAGCTCCTGGGCGTCCGCCAGATTACCGGCCGCATCCTCGAACTGGTACCAAAGGCTGTGAGACCCGTCGGAGACGGTAGTAAAGAGGGTGCTCGGATAAGTGGTCGCGTAAGGAATCTTGGCGGCCGTGGCCAACCCGACCTGCGTCGTGGCAAAGACCATTTTCGACGCGTCGGCGCATGAGCAGGAGAAGGTCGGGCTCTTGGTCGGGACGGGACTGACTATCGTACAGGTGCCGATGGGGTCGAGGGTGTCGATGATGATGCCGTCCGGGGTGCCGAGCGACGTCGCCGTTCCGCCTTCCGTTCGGAAGAAGACCCGGAGCTCCCGGGTGCCGGAATTCGCGAATGTATAAGTCGCCGTCGCGGTGACGGGAACCCAGGTGCCGCTAACGGGCAGCGAAGCCTCGGTGAGCATCATCTCGAAGGCGCCCTCGGGAACCGTCAGCGCGACGTCGACCGTGAGGGTGTTGACCGTGATGGCCCCGCCTTCGAGTAGGATGCCGCCGTTGTCGATCGTCTGCGGGACGCTGGTAGCGGTCGCCGTCGACGTCTCCGTTGACGTCACGGTGGTAGTCGCCGTCGCGGTCGCGGTCGAGGTGGAAGTGGCTGTTACCGTAGCCGTGGCCGTGATGGTCGCCGTATCCGTCTGGGTGTCCGTTTTCGTTCCGCCGGCCGTCGAAGTGGCGACCGTACGGCCGGTGACTCTCTTTCCTTGAGCAGGCGCGCAGCCTCCCCAGGCGGCGGCGCATAGGAGCGCTGCCGACGCTGCAAAGAGGCTGGAAGAAAGGGTTAATTTCATTACCTATCTCTTCGGCATTCTCGTTTCCCCACCTTAGGGGGGACCGCAATTCTTCCGAAATCTGTCTACCGGCTAGCCGGTGACCACGTTCTATAGGCGTGCTCGCAAACATTAAGTAACTGATTTATCTAGATATTTATCTAGGCACGCCCCTTGCTCATAGTCGCCCAGTTGGCAGTACTTGCATCTGGGGGCTATCACATGCGGAATTTCCTCGTTGTTCTGGGTCTCGCTTCGGTCCTTTCGACTCCGGCTTTGGCGCGGGAAGAAAAAGAGCTGCTTTGCAACAAGACTCAGACGAAATGTCTGACGGAGTCGAAAGACCTGACCATCGGCGACCAAGTCGGCGTCTTCAACGAAGACAACGAACTCGTGGCGACCGGCGAAGTGAGCGCCATGAAAGGCGAACGCCGCGCCGTCCTGATCGGCAAGCGTCACGGCTCGATCAACCGCGGCTATCATATGGCCTTGCTCGAAACCAACACCGCTTCGGATGCCTCGACCAGCACGAGCTACAAGATCTACCGCGAGCCGTCGAAGATGAAAGTCGGCGCCGAGCTCGGCTACTCGTCCTGGAGCATTGGCGATTCGAGCCCGGCCAGTGAAATGAGCGTCTTCGCCAGCTGGAGAAAATGGGGCGGCATGCAACTCGTCGCCCGCGGCGTCTACACCGCGATGGAAGGCGAAGTCACCCACTACGGCGACATCGAGTCGGAAACCCTGTCGATCAGCATGCAAGGCATCGGCGTCCTCGGCGGCGTCGGCTACATCGTCCGCGAGACGAAGCCTCTCTCCTTCCGCGGCGAGCTCGGCCTGGGCGGCATGATGGTCAACGCAAACATCGACGGCGACAAAGACCTCGTCGAAGACTCCAACGCCCACGTGAAGAACGGCCTCGGCGCCTACGGCCGCTGGACTCTAGGCGTGATCTACAACATCGAAAGCTGGCACCTGCACGCGGACTTCGCGCAGAGCCTGGTCTTCGAAGCGATGGCCAACACGATCGCCGTCGGCGTGTCGAAGGACATCAAGTAAGCGTCTAGATTCCCAGCGGCTCCGCTGCGCGGCGCCTGGGAATGACAGGGTTCGTCACAAATTTCGTCATTCCCCGGCGCGTCGAAGGCGAGCCGCTGGGAATCCAGAGAATCACCCCAACAAAGCCTGATGCAAAGCCGTCAACGTCTTGTTGACGGCTTCTTCATTGACGCAGAGCGTGATGGCGGTGTTGCGGGCATCCATGAACAGCGGCTCGTCGCGGACGACTTCCGTCACCTTGAGGACCGTCTCGGGGCTTTGCTGAAAGCCCTGGCCGACGATGCTGATCGTCGCCAAGCCGTCCTGGCGGCGGAGCCGCTCGATCTTGGCGTCGCCCTTTTGCGCCGCTTCTTTCAGCATGGCTTCGTAGTCGTCGGCGAGGTTGGTGCGAAGGACCTGGGTCAGGATCACTCCGCCTTTGCCGTCGGCGCCCTGCATGCTCACGATCGGAGCCTCGCCTTGCTGCCAGAGCCAGTCGAGCGCCAAGGCCATCAGCGTCGTAGCCTTGCCGGCGGTGGTTCGCGTCTCGACGAGCGACATCGCCGTGCGGTGGGCGAGGGCTTCGATTTTCGGGCTTTCCATCTCGCGACTCCCTTGAATCAACGTACCGGGGTGGTCAAGCTCGAGGCTCGAGCGGATCTCGAACGGGATGCCGAACTTCGCCGCGAGGTGCGCACCGCGCGGATGAAGCACCGAGGCGCCTGCCCACGCCAGAGCGTTCATCGCCTGGAAGCTCAGCTCTTTCAGAACCCGCGCGTTCTTCACGACGCGCGGATCGGCAGTGAAGACGCCTTGGACGTCTTTATAAAGTTGGCATTTCTTCGCCTGCATTGCGGCCGCGATCGCGATCGCGCTGAGGTCCGTGCCACCACGGCCGAGCGTAGTGATTTCCTTGGTCCGGGGGCTGACCCCTTGGAAGCCGGCCACGATCACGACTTTGCCGAGTGCCAGGGAGTCCCGGACGCGCTCGCCCGTGATCCGGGAGATGCGGGCGTTGCCGTGAGTTTCATCGGTCAGAATGCCGCACTGCGACCCGGTCAAGGAGACGGCTTTGACTCCGCGATCGTCCAGCGCGATGGCCAGGAGGGAAGCGCTGATCCTCTCGCCGGCGGTGACGAGCATGTCGAGCTCGCGGCGGG
>JAYVBB010000278.1:0-8400 GCA_043750715.1 Pseudomonadota bacterium
AATGGCACATTCGCACACGCGGCAACAAGGCCGTGGCCGAGCCGGTGGTACACGACTACGGCAACATTGAATGCCGTGATGCGGTGCTGGCTTGGGCGGATACTGATTTGGCCTATGACGCTGATGGGCAGTTGCTCAGCCGCTGGGACGGCAAAACCTTTAAAACCCACCCCGTGACGGGCAGCCAAGTGCCTGATGAAGCGGCCATGGTGCCGCAGTGGCGCTACATCAGGCCCGCGCAAGCCAAGTGGCCCAAGGCTGACTTTATTGTGGGGCACGGACGAGAACACGCTGTTCGACCTGGTGATCGAATGCAAACGCTTCATCGAACCGGGCCAGCCTGGACTCATGGAGTTCGACGCCCTAGCGAACATCGGCATCCGCGCGGCTCGCAGCCTTGCCGCCCTGTTTCTGTCGGCGAAGTCGCCCTATGACGGCCCTTCGGTCGAAGCCACCCACTACGCCTTGCAGCCGTCGACCGACGCGAAGCGCCACGCGGGCTTGCATCTTACCGTTCTGAATCAGATCCTGAATGAAGCGACGGGTTCCGGCCGCGTCTTCCTGACGAAGCGTTTCGGTCTCAACGTGGTCGACGAGCTGAATGACGAGGAAATCCGCGCGACCGAATCGGCGTACCAGGGCGAGCTGCTCGCGACCATCGGCGGCCCAAAAGCTCTCATGGCACCGTTCGCTCCGAAGAAACGGGACGACGGCCGTTACACGTCTGACGCCATGGAACTGGCCTACGCGGAATTCTCGAAGCTCGTGAACATGCCCAGTTTCCAAAACGGCACGGACCCGGTCGGCAAGGCCAACGCCTTCTCCGACGAAGAGCTGGCCTACATGCGGGCGCAGGCGCCGAAGTACTTTCACGCCTACGAGCAGACCTTCCTCGGCATGCTGGTAGGAGCGCTGTCCGACGCCAACTTCGATCCGGAAGGATCCATCGGCGGGGAGACGGCCGGCAAATTGAGCTTCCCGTACGCCGCCGACCCGACCGAGCTTGCCACCGCGCTCAACGATCTGGCGAACGCGATCGCGACCGCCGAAGTACCGGAGCGCTTCACTGCAACGATCGACGCCACGACGATCGACGTCGCCAAGCCCGGGTTCAGCTACGGAACGCGCGCAGCGGCCATGGCCCTTTTCTCATCGGATCTTTACGACCAGGCAGGCAAGACTTTCAACCAAGGCGGTTCCGACCCGACGAAAGCTCTGCTGCAAGCGCGGCTGGACGCACTGACCGGCGGCGACGGTACCTTGCTCGAGCGGCTGCCGCGGGACATCTTCCACGAATGGGGCTACGTCGGGTCAATCATGGCAAAGCTCGGCGACAGCCACTGACTTGTCCGGCCCGGCGTTACCGGGGTAGGTCGGGCACGTACTTCTCCAGGAGCTCCCAAACGAGATCGTTCACCGGAGTCTCCTTGTAGTCCGTAAGGATCGTCACCCAAATGTCGTCTTCCACCAGGTAGTACGCGGCGCTCCGGTATCCTTCCCAGGATCCCTCGTGAGCGATGAGCGTCTTGTCGCCCACCTTCGCCGAGATCCAGCCGAAGGCGTATTCGACCGACTCGCCGCTGTCAGTGGTCCCTGAACGGAGATAGCGGCTGAGCTGCTCAGGCTTCAGGAAGCCCGGGTGGCGCAGCGCCGCAAGCCACTTCTGGTAGTCCTCTTCCGAAGACACGACGCCGCTGTACCCCTCCACGAAATTGCAGAGGTGCGGGAAAATGCGAAAGAACGGCCAAGCGCCGTAGCTCTTCGCGAACCGGTAATCCGGCGCGGTGCGGCTCTTTTCCATGACGTAAGTCCGGGTCATTCCGAGAGGGCGGAATACCCGCTCGTCCAAGAATTCGGGGAAGCTCTTACCCGACACCCGGGCCACGACTTCCGACAGGAGGACGTAGCCGGTATTGCTGTAGACGTGCTTCGCGCCCGCGGGGGCGTCGAGCTTCGACAGCGTCGCGAGGTAGGAGATGACGTCGGCGTTCTCGGCATCAGGTTTGGCGCTGCAAATTCCCGTGAAGCTGGGCATGCCGGAGGTGTGAAACACCAGGTGCTTGATCTTGACTGGTTCAACGTATGCCGGGAGTTCGGGAATGATGCGGCGGACCGAATCTTCGAGCGAAAGCTTGCCTTCGGATTCGAGCAGGAGGATGGCCAGGCCAGTGAACTGCTTGGAGTTCGAAGCGAGGTTGAAGGTCGTTTGCCGGTCGATCGCGACCCGATGGTCGACGTCGGCGTAGCCGAAGGCATTTTCTTCCAGCACCTCGCCACGCTTGGAGACGGAGTAGATCATGCCGGGAGCGGGGATCTCGTTGAAACGGTCGAGTTGCCCGAGCAGCGACGCGGCCATCATGATTGCCAACATGAATGCTCCCTGGAAATGCCTGGATACGGATCCATGGCTTTTATCAATCAGGCACGTGAATTGCAACATGGGGAAAGGCCCGCTGGCCTCTCGAGACGGGCTATTGCTAACGTTATCGACTGCGACGGCAATCAGCTCGACTTGAACGGCAATCCCTATACTCCACCTCCGCCGCCCGCTGGTGACGGCGGAGATGGCGGAGACGAAGGCGGCGACGGCGGCTAAGTCCAGCAACGGATGACGAATACAAAGGGCCGGCATCTCAAGTGCTGGCCCATTTTTCGCTCTATCAACCCATGCTCTTTCGCACCATCGACTGCGGCGGCGACGAACGCCTCGCTTTCAACGAAGCGCGTTGGGCTGCGGACGAAGGCATGACGCATGGCCACGATTGTTTTGGCAGCGTCGGTGGCATCGGCCGGGACCTTTTCCTTCGGAATCATCGGTGACCCGGGTTGGCCTTCGCGTTGCCACTGCTGCAAGCAGCCTGGGACTGTTCACCTGCCAGCGCAGCGTCGAATGGCACCGAGCATCAAATCGTGGCGCATGCGGGGGACCACTCGGTCCCTCTGTCACTTGGTCTTCCGCCACACCAGAACCGCAGCCAACAGCAATGCCCAGCCTGCGCCGAGAAACGACCCGCTGAGAACATCGCTTGGATAGTGAACACCCAGATAGATCCTGGAAAGCCCGACGCCCGCAATGATAAAGGCAGCCATGGCCAGCAAGATCACTTGGGATCGAGGTTGATTGAAGCGGTGGCAAGCCAAGATTGCCAAGGCGAGAAAGACACTGGCTGCAGCTACCGTGTGGCCGCTGGGATACGACCGTCCCGAAACCTCGACGAGGTGTGGAATGAGATTGGGACGCTCCCGTCCAATCAGGGGCTTGAGAATTGCGGTCAGTGCGGCAGAGCCCACGGCGCAGGTCGCGAGATAAATGGCGCCGGAAAAACTTCGCGCCATGACCAGCACGGCAAGGCCAACAATCGTTACGAGGGTGACTACAACCGGTGATCCGAGTGCAGTTAGATCGACGGCTACGCCATTGAGGGCTGGCGGGCGCCATGCGCCGACCCAAAACATGATTCCCGAATCGAGGCGTTGAAGCTCGCCTTGCTCGAACACATCTTCCGTCAGCTTGGCGAATAGCCCCAAGAACACGGCGGCGGTGGCCACGACGACAAGCAATCTTGGATTGTGAAAGGGATTGCGAGAGAGGGCTTTTGACGAGGTCATCGTTGTCCCGGGCGTGCTGGTGGCGATTCCGAGACTGCTACACTACCCCTTTGCCCTCCGAAGCACTAAATCGCCTTGAGCAATCAGTGCGCCTTCCTCGCGGGCTTCTGCGGAAAGTGGGTCGGCTTTGGCTTTACTTCAAGCCGCGAAGCCAGCGGGTATGAAGGCAGGTCCGGAGAAGGGACAGAGGCTATGAAAGTTCTGGTCGGGGAGAAACAGGACGCAAAAAAACGAACTCCGGTTCGTCATTCGACGGGGCCGGAGTTCATGAACTGTCAGGACTAGTGGACCAACCCGGACACTGCGCGAACTCGGAAGATGTAGCTGATTTTATAGGAATATTCGTGATTCCGAAAAGTGCTGGTACCAGTTCCATCGCCGATTTGTATATCAAAAATAGGCTTACGGCTGCCCAGATCGCGGCCCGCGTGGGCCTTTCAAAGGCGTCCGTACTCCGGCGGCTGCATTCGCTCGGCATCCGAAAAGAGACCATCGACGATGGTCGCGAAGGATCACCCACGACTCGCAGTACATGCCCGCTATGGGAACCGGATCATTGACGGTAGGCTTGTCAATGATCGTCAGGAACAGAAAGTCGCCCGGCTCATAGTCGAGCTGAGATTGCGCCAAAACCTCGGTTGGAAAGAGGTCGCCCAACGCCTCAATATTGGCGGCTTTCGGACTCGAAGTGGGATCACCTGGAAGGTCGGGCGAGTCCGAATGGTGTTTGACCGGTGGAAAGACAAGCTCTAACAGTTGCCACTGCGGCATCGGCGTTGAGGTACATAGAAGCACGAACCGCGTCACATTGCGTGTTTGAACGAGCTCAGTCAAAGTCGTTTTGAATCCGGGAGTGAACAGTTCGTGAACGTGAGGCTTTTAGGGAATCATTGCTTTACTCGCCTTGCGCATCTCACTGGTCGAGATGTTCAGAATCGCCGTCTTGACGTCGGTTAGGCCCTTGAGTACCAATGCCCCTTTGTCGTCAAGGCTCCCAGCGATCTAATGCTGCCCGGCGCGAGCACAAGGGCATTGGACGCCAACAATATGTGGTGTCGGCATTGCCCCAACGGCTTCGCAGGAAGCAGCGCCACCGCGCCAGTTATCGCACCTGACGCGCCCCTTCAGTCCCAAGTTCATCGATCGCCGTCAAAATCTTCACGGCAATTTGATCCGCATGGTCGTTCATGCGATGACCACCCTTGAAAGAAAACGATTGCACGGGGGCAGAGAGATGGGGGCAAAGTGACGCGTCGTCCTTGTCTCCCCAGAAACATAGAACCGCGCTCCCACCCAACTTTGCCAGCTCAGGCTGAACAGGCGCCGACTTGTCGACCTTTAAATCAAGCCATTCGGCGACCTTGATTTCGAAGCTAGCATAGGGAGATGGGCTGACCAGTGCCACAACGTCAATTACTTCCCTAGTGGCTTGAGATAGCTTTGCCAAGGCGGCCGGCAAGACATCGGCGCCAAATGAGTATCCGATCACGACCAGACGAGGACGATTCCAGGCGTTCCTATAGCGATTCGCAATCGCTTCCAGGCCCTTGGCCAGAGTCTCCGGGCTTTTTCGCTTCCAAAAATAGCGGAGAGAGTCCAGCCCCACGACTGAGACTCCCCCTTTGGCCAGCTTTGCAGCAAGCACTTGATCCATGCTTGTCCACCCACCATCGCCTGAGACAATGATCCCGAGTGTCGAACTGGTCCGATTCGAGCTTTTGATGTTTGATTGAATTTCCTTCAACGGCAGCTTTGCCGTGGCTTCAGACGATTGGGCCGCAACCGTAGGCGAAACCTCATCCTTCAAAGTCGCCATTCTCGTGAATTCTGCCATGAATTGCGGCAACCAGCGCGCCTCCACGGAGAAGCCATGACCCACCTTTTCGAGACCGATCAATTTGCCGTGCCCGACTTTTTCTACGAACTTGACGACATCGGCGTAATGACAGACTTCATCGATTTTTCCATTCAAAGCCGTCCACGACACGTCAAGTCCCGGGTCGGGAGCAAAATCGAATCCCTTACCGTTGCCTAAGGGGGATGACGATAGGGCCTCGCCTCGGCAGAGCTTCCGTTTGAATTCCAGGTCAGCGCAAAAACCTAGGCTTATGCTTCCGGCAAACGTGGTTTTCGGAGCCTGCACCAGTGATGCATATGCAAGCGTCGCGCCCGATGAGTAGCCCACCAAGAACGGAACTATGTAGCTTGGAAATTCGAACTTTTTTTGAACAAAGTGGCTCAGGTTTTCCAAGTCGCCCGCGGGAAATGAGCAAGGTTCCTTGGTGTCTTCGAGCGATTTTAAGTAGCGCGGCACGTTTACGCCAACGACCAGGGAGTCCAGCGCCGCAACCCTCCGAGCCATGTCGACTACGCCTTTGTTCCATCCGCCGTCGCCCGAAAGAAAGAGGACAACATGCTTGGGCGCGTGCGGCGTTCGGAGAATGGCGATTTCTCCGAATCGGCCAAAGTTCGACTTTTCTTCTGATATTTGGGACTGGGCTGGGCTTGCCCAAAGCAATCCGAGGAGAAAAACCGCCGGCTTCATTTGGAAACGATCCCCTTGAATCCACCGGATATCAGCGTCGCAATGTTTGATAGAACGACAGGAAACGCGAGGCCCGCCGGACTGGCGACAAATTTAGCGTTCCATTCGGGATGGAATTTTTCTTTGTATTCGCGCAGCCCTTGAAAGTTGTAAAAATACTCGCCGTATTGATAGACCGCCGCCCCGAGTCGATTCGACAGTGGGGTAAAACGCCGGTTCTCCATTCCTGAAAAGGGCGCCATACCCAGATTGAACGTGCCATAGCCCAGACTTTTGCCCCAAAGCATGATCCGAAGGAAAAGAAAGTCCATGACCCCATTCGGAGCATTGGCCCCGTGCCGCATCAAATCAATCGAGAGCTCTTCCTTACTCGCGGTCTCCCAGATATTGGCAAACGCCACGATCTCGCCGTCCCTGCGAACAACCGCCACCGCAAAGTTGCGCAGGTATTCGTCTGAAAAATAGCCCAACGAAAATCTCTTTTCTTTGACGTGCTTTTCGCCCATCCATTGACATGAAATGGTCGCCATCTCCCCTAGTATCTTCTCAATTTCTGTCTTGGGAACGACTTCAAACTCATAACCATCTTTGATGAGCTTGTTGTTGGTAGCCCGCAACCCTTTGTGAGTCTTGCCTTCCAATGAAAAGTCCGGAAGGCGCACGATGGCTTCCTCGCCGATTTTCACGAGAGCCAGCCCCGCTTCGACGTAGCATTGAAGATTTTCCGCGTCGACTTGGTAGAAAACCGAGTAAACGTCGTGACGATCGCAGAGATCGCGATATTGCCAGATCAGTTCCATTCTCTCGTCTGCGGGACCAAGGGGATCTCCCATCGCGATCCAAGACTTTCCCTGCACGCCATACATCAAGAATGCATTCTTGTGCGCGTGAACGAGCAATATTTTGTCTCCTAGCAAGGCCAAGTTCGCGTAGGTCTTGGTCGCATTCGCCACGATCTGTCGAACGTCCGACTCAATGATCGCGCTTCCGCTCTGCTGGGGCGCCTTGGCTACCCGAAAGAGGTAGGCAAAGCCTCCGATAAATGCCGAAGAAATGACCGCGAAGGAAGCGCGAAGAGCCCGCGGAGCGTCGCCTTTGAACGTAAAAGTCCACCAAAGTTCCTGGGAGTAGTCTACGTGCTTGTGCGCGAAAATCATGAGCCAAAGGCTGGATCCAAGTGTACAGACGATTGCGGCAACCCACCCGGGTGAGAACCGGGCGCTGAGCAACGAGGCGTGTCGGTAAAAGTGACGTCGGCAAGGCAAGAGCGACATGAAAATGAGACTGAGCACCGCAGCTTCTTCATAGTCGAGCCCCTTGACGAGGGACACGATTGCACCGAGGCCCAAAAGTGCGAGGCTTGCCACGTAGGCGCCATCAAGCCGCTTTTGCAACCCCCGTGCAATCATAAGCAAGGCCAAGCCGGTAAGACTGGCTAAAAGGTGCGACCCCTCGATCAACGGGAGGGGCAAAATCGCCTCTAGTATCCTAGTTCTTTCTCGAATCTGCGGTGTGACGCCAGAAAACAGCAGGACTATGCCAGCGGCAAAAGTTGCGACGGCGAACACCCGCGGCACGACGACTGGCATCCAAGATTGAGCCGTCGTCCTAAGGCTCCGAATTTTGCCTGATTGCCGCGCAGCCTCAAGGAACCCGAACAGCAGGACAGCCAGGCCCAGCGGCGCGAAATAGTATATCCCTCGAAACACAAGCAATGATGCCAATAGATCTTCGGACGGGACTCTACCGCTGAGCCCGACCAGAAACACCGTCTCGAGTACTCCGATGCCCCCAGGCACATGGCTCACTAGACCAATCACGTTCGCCAAAACATATAGAGACAGAAAGTCGAAGTAGGGGACATTCATCGACGCCGGCAAAACGAGATAGAGAACCGAGCTGGCGCAGAGCCAATCCAGGGATGAGATGGCTATCTGAGTGACGGATAGCGTGAGTTTCGGGATAGTAAATGTCCACTTCCGCACTTGGATCGATTTGCCCCCAATCCTGTAACAAAGGAGGACGTAGCCACCGCATAGAATCAAAAAAATCAGGCCAATGGCACGATACGCCGCGGGCGGCAACGGCAGAAATGGCAACGCCGGAGGAGGAAACTCGGTCCAGAGAAATCCTCCCAGTCCGAGCAGCCCCAGCCAAAAGGTGACTGCGCAAAAAAACACGACCTTGGTTATCTCAAGAGTTGATAGGCCTAGGCCCGAATAGAGCCGGTAGCGAAAGGCCAACCC
>JAYVBB010000279.1:0-5433 GCA_043750715.1 Pseudomonadota bacterium
CCAATACGACCAGACCCACATCCTGAACTTCGCCGGCAACTACCAGCTCACCGGCCAGTGGGACGTCGGCAGCCGCCTGATCTACCACACCGGCGACCCCGTCACGAGCGTCGACGACGCCGTGTACAACTCCAATCTCGACAAGTATCAGGCGCGGCGCGATCCAGCGGCCAAGCCATACAACAAGCGTCTGCCGTCCTACCACGAGCTCGACGTCTTCACGAGCGTCGACGCCCTCTACGACACCTGGAAGTTGAACTGGCGCTTCGGGGTCGAATACATCGCGCTAAGGCCCCAGGCGCAGGGCGAGCAGTACAATTACGACTACTCGAAAAAAGACTACTTCACGTTCCCGCCGTTCCCGATCCCCTACATCGCCCTGCGAGGTACACTATGAAATCCTTGCTGAACCCGCTGCTCGTGATTGGCCTGGCCGCCACCGCGCTCGCCGGCTGCAACGAAGACCAGGAGCGCTACGAAACCATCGAAAAGCTCCGGGCGATCGGCGCGGCGACCCTCCCGGTCGTCTCCGAGCCGAGCACGGAAGCCGCACCCAAGATCGTGACGATCACGGTCTTCGCGGCCGTCCCGCTGGGCCAGACGGTAACCGCCGAGCCTTACGACGATGCGGCTGCCGTCAACCTCGTGAGTTTTC
The DNA here is from genome assembly GCA_043750715.1 of Pseudomonadota bacterium. GTDB lineage: Bacteria > Bdellovibrionota_B > Oligoflexia > Oligoflexales > CAIYRB01 > CAIYRB01. The sequence goes on from JAYVBB010000279.1 coordinate 656, forward strand.
CGGTGACGATCGTCCCTGGCAGCGAGGTGTACGAAGAGCACGCGACGTTCCGGATTTTCTCCGTCCAGGCCACGCAATTCGTACCGCCGAACAGCGTCTTCCTTTCTCCTTTGGGTACGCCGCCCTACGTCAAACTGCGTTATGGCATCCGCCTGGTCGCGGGCGACGAATCCGAAAACGTCGTGGGCAGCTCGCTCATCTACCCCGCCGGGTCCCCGCAGCTGGCCCGCCTCGCTCCGACCATCGCGATCACCAAGCCCACCGACGCCGACGTCAGCGGAACGGAAGACCTGGAGGCGACGATTACCGACCCCGAAAACGAAAACATGCGGGTCGGCTGGTTCGCGAGCGACGGCCCCATCAAGAACCGGCGGGCGAAAACCACGGAGTGGGAAACGCCAGGCGCCGGCCCGGCGACCCTGATCGTCACGATCCGTGGCCGCGACACCGGGGCTTTTGCGTTCAAAGTGCTGGAAGTCAACGTCCAGTGAAGCCGTAGGGCTTGGTCGCGTCGAAGGCCGGATCGCGCAACACGGCGAGCAGGCCCGACACGACCCGCGCCATGCCGCCGAAGTTCAAGTGATCGATCTTGTCTTCGGTCGTGTGGTAGAACTCGTAGCGAAAGAACGCCGTGTCGGTCAGCATCACGGCGGGAATTTTTTTCCGCCAAAATGCCCAGTGATCGGACCAGCCGGTGCCATCGAACAGCTCCGGCAGGGTGATCGCCGCCGTCGGAAACTGGCTCTGGCGACGAAAACTCTCGAGCACTTCCCGGGTCAGCGGTCGGGACCCCGGATCGCCGACGATTCCTATGAAGTCGGCGACGTCTGAATAGAGCATGTCCAAGGGCCAGGGATAGCTTTGGGTCTCAGGTCGGCTCTGATAGTAGCCGATCGTTTCCAAAGACATCATCATCGCCACCCGCGCCAGCCCCAGGTTGTCGACGTAGAAAATGCTCCCCATCGATTCAGTCTGATACTCCGGCGGCTCCTCGTTGGTGAAAGCGATCAACCGCAGAGGCCAACGTAGTTCCGTTTGGCCGAGGTGCCGCGAGAGCGCCAGCAGCGCCGCGACGCCGGAGGCGTTGTCGTTCGCTCCGGGAGAATGGCGAAAGGTGTCATAATGGGCGCCGATGATCACGACTGGCGCCTCGGGATTCTGGCCGGGCAGATCGATGATCAGGTTATCGCTCGGACCGGCGTCAGCTTCCACCGTCTGGCGGGAGACCGCATAGCCCATCGCCAGCCACTCCTGCTCGATGAAAGCAGCAGCGAGCGCCAGACCTTTCGCGTGGTAGGTGACGTTGCGCGGCCCAATGTCGACGGCGAGGTGGCGGACGTCGCTTGCCATCTCTGCCGCCAATTGCTCTTCCTCTTCAGTCAATTCGGCCAGCTCCACCGGCCGGTGCTCCGGAAACTTCAGCCACCACAGAGCTCCGACGATGACGGAGGCGGCAATCGCCAACGCCACCAGGACGAGCTGAATGCGCCGCAGCATTTTAGTAAAACGAGTCATAAATCATCAGCAGCTTGGGACGCATGACCGTCAGCACCGACCCCCCCGCTCGTGGCGCGGAGACCGACGTCGTCTTGATCTTGAGGGTCGGCAGGATCGTCAGCTGCAGGTCGGGAGCGATCTTGTAGTCGGCCGCCAACTCGTCTTTGCCAACGACCAGAAAGTGGTCATTGCCGTTCGAATAACCGACGAAGCGACTGAACTTCGCCGCGGCAAGCGTCGCCTCCACTGTCGCGTGTAACCCCAGTTCCTCCGGCTCAACCATGTCGAACGGCAGTCCCGCGACGAGAATCCCTCCGGGCAGCAGATCGCGCGCAGTCATGCGAAAGAACTCGACGCTGAAGAAGCGAGCCGAATCGAAGTCGTAGGGATAAGTCAGGTCGATGAACACGGCGTCGTAGGTCGCCGCGCGGCTCCTGACGAAGGCCATGGCGTCCTCGCGGTGTACGACCAGGCGCGGATCCGCCAAGGCCCCGTGGTTCAAGCTTCTGAGGTCGCGGTCGTCTTGCGCCAAAGCCAGTACGGATGCGTCGATCTCCACCATGTCGATAGATTCGATCTGACGATGCTTCAAGAGTTCCGCCGCCAGCACGCCGTCGCCCCCGCCGAGAATCAGGACCCGCCGCGTCGGTCCCACCTTGTAGCCCAACGCAACGTGGGCGAAGGTCTCATGGTACCTCGCAGCGCTACCCGGTCCGACCTGAAAGCGGCCGTTGATATAAAGCGAAGACGTCCCGGTCTCCGCATCCTGAACCATGTCCAAGACCTGAAACGGCGACCTGATGCGCCGAACCTCAGGTACCGTGTTTGCCGAACCGGCGAAATCCAGCGGACCGAGCGGGTGGCTGACGTCCTTGAGTCCCTGGGCGTCGAACTCCCAGCGAAACTGATTATTGTAATGGTTCTTCAAGACGATGGCCTCAAATGGTCGCTCGACCACGGCCGCTGCCGCGGTCAATATCATGACGAGAACCGTGGCCCTGCGGAACTCCCGCCAGGTGCCGAGCCCGCGCATCATGTAGAGAGCGAACATTAGGTTCAAGACGACGGTAGCGCAGAGTGCGTCGAACGGCGCCACGCCCGTGCGATGCGCGGCGACGAAGCCTATAGTGCCGGCGAGCGCGCCGAAATGATAAGCCGCGAGCACCGCCGATTCCTTGAATCGAAACGGCGGCGCCTCGGACCAGTGGAGGAAAAACTGAAGCTCATAGGCGGTGAACCAACCGAGAGCGAACAGGGCCAGCTGCGCTACACCCCCGAGCAGGAAGACCGGCGGAAAATCCCATGTCTCGCGCAAAATGCCGGCGTCGAAGACATAGTCGCGGTAGAGCACTTGCGCGATGAAGATCAGAAAGTAGGAAAGCACGGCCGTGCCGATCAGACCGATTTCCGTCCATATCAAGCGCCGGCCCATGGCGTCGGCGGCATCGACCCGGAACACGAGCGAACGGACGCCCATGCCGCACAGGAACACCGCCATGGAGATGCTCTCCCAGATCGTGGCGTTGCCGGTGATTTCAGCGACGATCTTGGCGAAGATCAACTCGTAAGACAGCGAGCACATCGCCAATACGGCACCCGCAAAGAGGTAGCCCCGCTCCGTCCTGAACGGGCCGCCGCTCATCAAAAGACCCCGGCAGCGAGAAAGGCTTCGATGGATTCCACCCGGGTCATGGCGAACATCAAGGCGCCGGCCATTGCCAGAGTAAATCCGAGCCTAGGCAACGACAGCCGCTCGCCCCCCCAGGTAAGAACCGCCACGCCCAGGCCGACGTTGAGCAAACCGCCGAGCAGCGGCACTCCCACGAGACCCAGCGCCACGAAAAGCCATAGCGGCACCAGCACCGACGCAAAGAAAGTGCCCAGAAAGTCCAGGCCGATAACGAAGCCTGTCGTCCGCGATTCGGCGACGGCATCACTTTTCGACAAGGCGATGAGCAAAGGGATCTCCATTCCCGAGAACAAGCCGATGGCGAACGCCATCGCCAGGGCCGTCACCATGCCCCATGGAACGCCAGAGCCGGCTTTGAACTCGGAGGCGAATATGAGCCAAGGCGCCAAAGCGCCCAGGCCGGCGAGGATCATCTCGATCGTCCAAAAAGTGAATGCCGTCGGCCGGCGTGACGCCTTCGCCCAGTAGGCCGAGCCTAGGCCTAGGCTCAGCACGAAGAAACCGATGACCAGGCTGTAGCTGGTGATCGTATCGCCGTAGAGGACTGCCATGCTCTGCGCCAACGTCAGCTCGTAAGCCATGCTCGCGAACGCCACGACCAGGGCCGAAGCACCAAATAGCAAAGCCCTAGCAGTCATTCATTGCACGTCCAACTTGCAGCACCGGCCCCTTTTGTTCGAGCACTTGATGGTCTCCGGGCCGCCCTTGTCCTTCTCCGTGGTGGCTGTACAGGTACCGTAGTCGATGCTAACCATCCAAAAGCCAGGTCCGCAGTCGCCGTTCGTCGCGAGGTCCACCGACATGCAAGGGCATTTGCCGGTCGTGTCGTTGGTGCAACTCGCCTGGTCGATGCAGTCGGGCACGAGCACCGCCCCGGACTGCTTGAAGCCGACCATGATCTGGTTCTTCTTGGCGCAAACCTGCGCCTTGCAGGGCGTGACGTTCGAGCCGTCGATACAGCGGCAAATCGGTTTACCGTTTTCGTCGACACCGACCATTTTCTTGTTGTCCGTCGGCACACCGCAGGTGCCGCCGCGTCGGGCCATGATGTCAGCTACCCTGACGCGCACGGCGCCCATGGGCTCCGACGAATTGTAATCGGAGTCCTTGGGGAACGAATTCAGGGTCTTGTCGTTGGCCTTGTCCACCACCTTTTGATTGAATATGTGGCTGGTGTTGGGCCGCACCTGAAATTTGAAGTTGATGAAACTCGCCTGGGCGCACGTCGGCAGAGGCTTCGATGCCGCATCGAGAGGACACGTCGCCCAGAACTTCACTTCCGAGTTGAAGACGCAACCGGGGTAGTTGACGACGTCGCCAGGACTACACCAGTTGCCGTCCTGATCCCATCCGACCCCTGGCCCGGCGAGGCGCTGGGGAGTCGTCGCGCCCGGGGCCAAATAGGCGTCGTAGATGTCGAGCTTGAGGTTGTTGGCCGGGTTGGTCGCGACCGCGTTGCATCCCGCGCCTTCGATACAGTTCTTCATCAGCAGGAAATTGGGCGACAATGACGAATGGTCCATGGTCCGGCTTATGGCCTCGGGGTTGGCCAAGGCCTGCTGGATCCTTTCCACCACGGTTGTCTGCATTT
>JAYVBB010000280.1:0-12575 GCA_043750715.1 Pseudomonadota bacterium
AACACGGATTATCCCCTCACCGGCGTCTACGACCAGCACCACACGGTTATCTACTTCGACCCGACGGTCGAGGGCGCGCAGAAGTACATGTCGATCATCTCCGCCGGCGTCCACAACGCGGGCGTCGCGGCGTTCAACGAGTCGGGCCTCTACATCGGCTCGCACACCGTCCCCAGCACGGAAGTGTCGACCGACGCCGTGCCGGCCTTCTTCATCGCCAACGAAGTGATGGCGAAGGCGCGCTCTTTTGACGAGGCGATCGCCATCTTCAGGGCCCGGACCGCGGAGAGCGGCTGGACCTACGTCCTCTACAGCGCGAAAGAAAAACGCCTGGCTTCCGTCGAGCTCAACGCCGGCGGGGTCTCCATCCGCCCGATGGTCGGCGACTGGCACGTCCAGTCGAACCATTACCTGACTCCGGAAAAGCAGGGCCAGGACCTCTTCATCAACCAATCCATCACGGACGATTCGCACGGCCGCTACGACCGCCTGGCGCAACTCGTGACGGGTCACATCGGTCCTATCGACCTCGCGACGGCCGCCTCGTTTTTGGGCGACCAGGAGGACGTGTACACCAACCGGGTGACGGGGCTCGGCAATACGGTCTCGGTGATGACGACGGTGACGAGCATCGTCGCACAACCGGCCCGCCAGCGGGTATTTGTGGCCTCGGGCCGGGCGCCCGTGCCGCACTCGACCTACGTCGAGCTGCCGCTGCCTGCTGCCTTCGACCCGGCGACGTTCAAAGCCGACGAATTCGAGACGATCGTCAATGACGGGTACGAGCGCGCGCACCCCGAAAAACTCGCCGCTCTCTACCGCTTCATCGAAGCCAAGGAAGCCTACGAGTACCGGCACGACGTCGACCGCACGGCGGAGATCCTGACGGACGTCGTCGCGCGGGATCCGGACAACATCAAGTATCAGCTGCTGCTCGGCGTGATGAAGCTGAAGCAAAACGACTTCGGCGGCGCCGGGACCGTGTTCCAAGGCATCATCGCGGGAAGCGACACCGACCTGCACACGCGCGACGTCGCGCTCTACCTCCGGGGCAGGATCCGCGCCGACGCCAACGACACAGACGCCGCCCGCCGCGACTTCGAGGCGCTGCTGGCCGACGCGCGCACCGACGCGAAGCTGCGCGACGCCGCCCAGAACGGCCTGAACGAGCTCGGCCGGCTCTTCCGCTACAAGCTGGATCCGCAAAAACTGAGCGCCATGTTCCAGTTCGGCGACCTGCAGAACTATAAATGATCCTGAGTCTGCTCGGCGCCGCCCTGGCTTCGGCCTGGGCGGCCGCTTCCACTCCCTGCCCCGTGGGCATGCTCGAGGTGCGTCCGAACGTCTGCCGGCACCAGGGTCTCTACGTCGACGAAGCGCACCCTTCGGGGCTTCGGCAGCGTCTGATTCCCGACAAGACGGAGCTGGCGGCGCCACGCATCGCGCTCGGTCGCCTGCTCTTCTTCGATCCCGTCCTGTCGCGGCACAAGGACATGTCGTGCGCGACTTGCCACGATCCCCGCCGGCACCTGACCGGTGACCGCAAGACGAAACGCGACGCGCCGCCTCTTTGGAACGTGACCTTCAAGCGGCGGTTCTTCTGGGATGGGCGGGCGAAGACTCCGGAGGAGCAGGCGCTCGGCCCGCTGAGGGATCCGACCGAGATGGGTCTTGCCGTCGGCGAAGCGGCGGCCAGGGTCAGCGAGATCCCCGCCTACCGGGCGCTCTTCCTGGACGCCTTCGGTCCGGTGAAAGTCGACGACGGGCTGGTCGTTTCGGCGATCGCCGACTTCGAGAGGACGCTAACGTCGCTCGGGAGCCGCTACGACCGCTACGCGGGCGGCGACTTCGCGGCGTTCTCGGACGAGGAGCTCAAAGGCTTCAACGTCTTTCGCTCGTTCGTCAGCCGCTGTCCCGAATGCCACACGCCGCCTTTGTTCACCAACGGGCAGCTGGCGGTCATCGGCGCGCCGGAGAAAGCAGGCGACGTCGGCCAGGCGATGCTGGTGCCGAGCCTCCGCAACGTTTCGCGGACCGCGCCCTACATGCATTCCGGTGCATTCGCCAACCTCGACGAAGTGCTCGAATTCTACAAAAACGGCGGCGGACCCGACGTGGCCGCGGCGGCGAAGCTACCGCTGCACTGGCACATGCGTCCCCTGCCGCTGGAGCCGGACGAAATCCGGGCCATCAAGACGTTTCTGCTGACGCTCGACGACGAGAGCCGCCTGCCGGAGATTCCGGCCGAGGTGCCGTCGGGCTTACCCGTACTCCCGTGAGGAAATCCATGCACCGCGCCCTTTTCTTCATCCTGCTGTCCGCCTCGCCCGCCCCCGCGCTCGCCGCGGAAACCTTCGTCGAACCGGGTCATTCGATCCAGGAGGCGATCGACGCCGCGCGGCCGGGCGACGTCATCCGGATCAAGCCGGGCGTCTACCATCAGGCGCTGCACGTCGACAAGAACGACATCACGCTCAGCGGCATCATCATCAACGGCGAGTGGCCGGTGCTCGACGGCGAGATGAAGCTGAACGACGGAGTCATCGCGACGGGCTCGGGATTCACCGTCGAAAACCTGAAGGTGGTGAACTACAAAGGCAACGGCGTCATGTCGCAGGCGGCGAACAACGTCAAAATGCGCCGGCTCATCGTCGAGCACACGGGGATCTACGGGATCTACCCGACGCTCGGCGACAACGTCATCATCGAGGACACGATCACGGTCGGGATCGAGGACGCCGGGATCTACGTCGGGCAGTGCGCGCACACGGAAGTGCGGCGCAACATCCTTTACGAGAACGTCGCCGGCATCGAGATCGAAAACTCGACCGACGTCATCGTCGAAGGCAACACCGTTTACAACAACACCAGCGGGATCCTGGTGTTCGCGCTGCCGGGCCTGCCGAAGAAAAAGACGGAGAACGTCGCGGTCCGCGGCAACTCGGTCTTCGACAACAACCACCCGAACTTCGGCGCGCCCGGGTCGATCGTGGCCAATACGCCGCCGGGAGCCGGCATCGTCCTGCTTGCCGCCGACAAGGTGACGATCGAAGACAACCTGATCTACGACAACGAGCTCGCGGGTATCATCGTCGCCGATCTCGGCGTCATGCCGAACGCGACGCCGGATCCCGAGGTCGAGCCGAATCCGGACGACACGGCCATCATGCGCAACGTGCTCAGAAACAACGGTAAGAACGGCCTGGGCTTTCTGATCACCTGGTACCGCTTCATCGGGCGGAACCTGATCCACGGCGGCTCCCCGCAAGGGACCGCGGAAGACCTGCTGCCCCGCGGGGCCGACATCGTCGGCACGGGCAAAGGACAAAGGAACTGCATCCTCGACCGTGACGCTTTCACGCTGCGGGATGCCGACTACATGGGACGCTGCGTCGACACGCAAAGCGTGCGGGCGCTGACGTCGGTGCAATCGGGAAGCGTCGGCGTGGCGAAGATGGAAACAGGGCAGGACGTCTATACGGCGGTCTGCTCGGGATGCCACGCCTACTCTTTCCGCCTGATCGGTCCGCCGGTCAGCGAGATTCAGCAGAAGTACGCGGGCAAGAGCGACGGCATCGCGGCATTCGCGCTGGCCCCGACCAAAGTCCGCGACAATTTTCCGCCGATGCCGCCGCAGGCGCATCTCGGCAAAGGCAAGCTTTCGCTGGTGGCGCAGTACATGCTGGAGATGACCAAATGATCCGCGTGCTTGCTCTTTCGCTGATCCTAGGCTTGTATTTAAGAGCGTGACGCGGGGCAGCGGTGGCGGGCCAGCAACGCTCCAGCCAACGCTACGCGTTGGCAAGCGACGTTGCTCCTGGCCCGGCACGATTTTTGGTGAGTTCACCTCCACCGGTGGAGGTGAAGGAGATGACTAAGTTTCGCAGTGCAATCGTTGTGTTGATCAGGCAAGTGAGTACGTTCGTAACTTGACCAGCTAACCCTCTGTTCCAGCGTTGAGACTGACTTGATTGAAATCACAACGTTCACACTGAACGTTGCAATTTGAGTCAAACGCCCTTCGTCGACGAAGCGCCCTCTGGAGACTCTCTTCCTCGCCCCTTCGTCGACGAAGGGCTGATGAGACTGCGCCGGGCCGTCAGCAGGATTGGGTGCCGACGCGCAAGCGTTGGCTGCCAAGTTGCCGGCCCGCCGACGCAGCACCGAATCTCCTCGCTTCAAGACAAAATCACTGCCCGAATCCGAAGATCGCCGTCTGAAGCCGCCCACGAGGGCGCGGCTCCAGATGGTGATCTGAGGATCGCCGGAGGTGAGCCCCCCCACGGAGGCCCTCTCAACCGGGCGCGGCGCAGCCAAGCCGTTCTATTAAGTCCCGTTGGCCTTCATCATCGCCGGAATCTTCTCGGCGATGATCGCCTGCTGGTCGAACTGGCAGTGCCCACCCGGTTTCTGCTGTCCTTCCGACGTCGACTCCACCTGCAAGCCTGCGCCGCGGTAAGCCTGAATCGACGGGACCAGACGGTCGGTCCAGATGCCGTCGTCCGTCGTCAAATCGTAATACAGGCGGAAGCCGCGCTTCATCTCGTCGGTGACCGCGACCTGGGCTTCGGGCTGCGAGGCGCCGCAGAGCATCAGGGCGCCGCCGCCGAAGTTCTTGCCGTAGAGCGCGACGAAGTGGCTGCTCAGGAAGCCCGAGCCGCTCGATTGGCCGTGGAAGAAGATCTTCCGCTTGTCGATGTTGTACTGCTTGAAGAGCGTGCCTTCGATCAGCTCGTCGAGGTAACGGGCCGCCTGGGTGCCGTCCGATTCGTTCCAGCCCTGGCCGTTCGGGGCCAGCACCGAGACCGACATCAGGCCGTTGCGTTGCGCCACGGGTGCATTCGCCTCGGCGAACTCGGCGTAGCTGCTCGCCGACGAGCCGTGCAGGAAGATCAGGAGGCCGTGGCTCTTCGTCGTGGAGTTGTCCGTCGGCGCGACCATTTTGAAGCGGCCACCCGTACCGAAGGTGCCGTCGTAAGCGCCGGTCTTGCCGCCGGTGCCCTTGGTCTCGAAGTTCGCTGCCGTGGCGCCCGCGCCGGACGTCGTGCCGGTGCCGACCGTCGCCGGCGTGCCTTTGTTGAAGCGGATGATACGCGTGTCGACGACGGTGCCGGCGTTGTCGGTGCCCTGCAGCGCGAGGATCAGGTTCTCCTGCAGCACGGCGACGTTCTTCGCGCGGAAGAACCGCTTGGTCGGCGTCTCGGAGGAGACGTCGGTGGCGTAGTAGCCTTTGACGCCAGGCCGGCAGTTGGTGGCATCGTTGACGGTCTTCAGCGGGCAAAGGCCGAGGGCCTGCACCTTCGGATCGGCGGCGAAATTCAGGCGGTACTCGTTGACCACCGCGCTGCCTTCCGCCAGCGAGACGCGGATCGAGCCGGTGTAATTGAAGGAGTCGACGGCGCGGAGCGTGGACGCCCCGTCGTCGCTGTCAGTGCAAGCGAGCGGCGCGGCGAGCGCGGCGAGAAGCAGAAGTTTGGCGTTGGCGTGGTTCACGGCGCGACCTCCAGCTTGATCAGGCGGTCGGTGTTGACGCTGCCGTCGGTGTGCTCGTAGACGTCCGTCGTGCCTTGATACGCCGATTGCAGGACGTAGTCCTTCGAGCCGCCCGGCGGAATCGGGTTGCCGACGTCGCCGTGATCGAACGGCGCGCCGTTGGTGTGAATGACGAAGCCGCCCTGCGAGCGCTTGTTGACGATCTTGAGGGTCTGGCCGACCTTGCCCACGACCTTCTGGTCGTTCAGGAAGTTGCCGTAGCGTTGATCGGAGATCTCGAGGACGAGGCCTTGACCGGCCGTGTTGCCGCCGGCCGTCGCGCCGGCGCCGCCCGCCTGTTTGAAACCACCAGCTTCCCAGGCTTTCAGCGCGTCGATGTCGCCCTGGCTCAGCGGGCCGTTCGGAGGCATGCCGCCGCCGTTGGCACGCGCGACGATGCGGGCACCGCGAGGCTGCGCCGAGGCGAAGGTGTCCATCGCCGTTCCCGCCTGCGTGCCGCCCTGGACGTGGCAGCCGTTGACGCAGTTGTTGTTGAGGATCGAGGCGACGCGGTCGTCGTAGCCGACGGTGGCGGCGCCGTTACCCGCCGCGTTGGTCGGCGGCACGGTGGTGGCTCCCGGATTCGTCACGGTGCCGTCGCTCGCGACTTTCGTGCCCGGATCGAGCGAGTTGATCGCCCAGCCGGCGTTTACCGGCAGGTCGTCCGCGGCACCGGACCAGTTGCTCGGCGGTGGATTGTTCGGCGGCGTCGGCGGCGAAGGATTGTTCGGCGGCGTCGGATCGGGGAAGCCCGCGGTGTCCGGCTGGTTGATCGGACCCGAGTCGGGCGCAGGAGTCGGCGCGGGCGTCGGCGTCGCCGCAGGCGAAGGCCCTTGTGGGAGCGCGGAGCCGTTGTCGCCGCCTTGCGCGCCCTGCTGGCCGGCGTAGCCGGTTCCCGTTCCCGTGCTGCTACCGGTCGCGGTGGCGGTAGGGCGCTGCACTTCGGTGGTCTGGCGTTTCTGGGCGCACGAGGCGACGGCGAGGGCCGTCACGATCAGAGCGCAAGGAACCAAAAGCGTTCTCTGCCGCATGGAGTCCTCTATGGATAGGAGCGCAAGGAGTTGAGTCCTTGTCGGCAAAACCGCAGGTTTGCTTTAGGATTTCACTTCTTCCGGACGCGTCCAGACGAAGATCATGACGACGGTGACGACCGCGACCACGACGATCTTGACGACGAGCGGGATCCGGGCGACCGAGCAGGTGAACGGCACGCTGACCAAAAGCCCCAGTGTCGCCAGGACTTTCGGGGTTCTTTTGATGATGCCGTGCTGGCGCCAGGCGACCGTCGGCGGCCCGAGCTTCGGGTGCTCGAGCAGCCACTTCTCGAAGCGCGGCGAGCCGCGCGAATAGGCGTAAGACGCCAGGATGACGAACGGAGTCGTCGGCATGACGGGAAGAAAAACGCCGGCGAGCCCGAGCAGCATCGCGAGGTGTCCAACGGCCAACCAAAAATAACGTTTCGTCATGCGGGCCTACAGTAACACAGCTGACAGGGCGCCCCGCTTCGCGTACCATACATATGTATGGATACTGCTGCCTCAAAAAAACCCCTGTCCCGATGCTCCCTTGCGGAGCCCGGCCTCGACCGTTTCCTGCAGGGCGGCCTGCCCTGGGGGACGCTTTCCGAGTGGGGTCTGCCGTGGGGCCAGGGCGGGAGGGAGCTCCTGCTCCGGGGTCTCGGCGAAGCTTCGCGGCGGGAAGCGGAGGCGCGCCTGCTTTGGATTTCCCCGGATAAACATCTGACGATTTATGGCCCGGCCTGGTCGAGCCTCGGCGTGCCGATCGAGCGCTGGCGCTTCGTCGCTTCGCCGCGTCCGATGGTGGAGCTGAAGCCCGCGCTGCTCGATCCGCTCTTCCGCTTCCTCGTGTTCGACGCGCCGCGCTCCCTGTCCAACGAAGACATGGCATTTCTCGCGCTCCGCGCCAGGCAGAACCGGCAGATCGTCCTGATCCTCCGCGACGGCTGGCTCTCTCCCGAGCGGGGCAACGTCTTCGCGCGGCTGCGCGTCAACTGCCGGCTCGATCCGGTGAAGGACGGTTATTTTTTGACTCCGGTGCGCGGCCTCCCGCCCGGAGACGGCTTCGTCGCAAGGAGGCAAGACAATGCTCTACCTGGCCATTGAACGCCCGAAGGACGAGCGCGCGCTGGAAGCGCTCAGCACGCGCATGATGCGCTGGAAGGACGACATCTGGCTCGTCGACCTCGCGGCGACGCGCTCCTACTGGGAAGCGGCGGCGCGGCGGCGCGGGCTGCCGCTAGGCGATCTTTGGCGCTCGCTGGTGATGGGGCTGCTCGGCGAAGGCGGCAGCGCGGCGCTGGCGCGGCATCCGTTCCAGGCGCTGCTTTTGGCGCGGCATCTGTCGACGAAAAAGCTGCCGGGCTTCGCCCAGGCGAGCGAACCGCTGACGCAGGTGCTGTGGAAGGACCTCACCTGGGCCACGCAGTGGCAGGTGACGGAAGAGCTCCTGCCGCATCTGACGCAGCTCAAGGATCCGCGCGGCCATCCCGCGACGTTCCGGCAAAAACTCGGCCTCATGCAGCGCTCGATGCGGCGCCTCGGACTCAAGCTGCCGTGGCAACTCGAAGGCGTCGACCCGCTGCAGGTGCGGCGGCGCTTCGGCGCGCTCTTCGGCGATCTTTGGGACTGGTGCTACGGCGAAGCAGGCCCCTGTCATTCCCAGGCGAGCGAAGCAAGCCGCTGGGAATCCAGAGCCTCCGACTTTCCTTGGAGCAGCTTCCGCTTCGCCTCCGATCCTAGTGTTTCCCGCGCCTTGGACTACGGAATCAACGACTGGCAGGCGATCGAGCCCTGGCTCCGGGAAGACCTCGACAAGCTGTGCGACTTGCCGCAGCTCGGAGCCAAGGAGCGGATCGTCGAGCTCAGCTGGCGGCTGGTCTTCGACGACCTGAGCGAAAAAGTGCTGAGCGTCCGCTTTCGGCACCCGCACGCTTTGCAAAAAGAACGCGGCACGCAGACGACGGCGCTGAAGCAATGCCTTTATGCTTACGAAGCGATGCCGCGCGACGAAACGATCATCCCGCCGCCGCTCGTCGCCTGGCAGCTGACGGTGACGGAACGCATGACACCGACGGCCGTGGGGTTGACGCTCTTCGGCGAGGGCGACGGCCAGGACGACACGCTGCTGGCGCTGGAAAACCGCCTGAAGCTCGCCCTGACGCGGCACGCCGTCTGCGAAGACTGGTTGCCGGAAGACTCGCAGATGACGGCGAGCGGCGGCGACTCGTGGCCGTCGCTGCCGCCGCGCACGGAATCCATGCCGTCGCTCGGAGCCCTGGCGCGGGCACGGCCGCTCTTTCTTTACGAACAGCCCCAGCCCTTCGACCCGAAGGCGAAGGAGCTCCGCTTCCTCGAGCGCACGATGAGCAAGTGGTGGCGCACGGGCCACGAGCCGGGCCGGCGCACGACGCGCGACTACTTCCGCGCCACCGGCGCCCAGGAAAAGGACTTCTGGGTCTTCCGCGACGGCCAGGGACGCTGGTTCGTGCACGGGGTGTTCGCATGAATCCTCTACAGAAATACGGCTGGCACGAGTGGCTCTGCCACACCAACTTCAGCTTCCTCGTCGGCGCCTCGCACCCGCACCAGTACGTCGAGCGCGCGCTCGAGCTCGGCTACCGGGGCCTGGCTGTCACCGACTTCGACGGAGCATACGGGCTCGCGCGGACGCACCTCGACCTGAAACGCCTGACGGGCAACGCCCTGCCGCGTCCCTTGCAGCTGATCCACGGCGCCGAGATCCACTTCGGCTCAGACCACGACCTGCCCGTCGTCTATCAGGACACCGTCGCGCTGATCGCGCGCTCCCGCCTCGGCTACCGGAATCTCTGCAAGCTCCTCTCGCACAGCCACCGCGGAGGGAAGAAAGGCGCCAACGTCCCGCTGGAAGACCTCCTGGTCTTCCCGACCGACGACCTGGTGGTGATCCAGCCGATGCGCGGCCTCTTCCGGCGCGGTCCGGAAGGGGAGAAAGCCTTCCTGCGCCGCTCGGAAATCCTCGCCGACCACTTCGCCGGGCGCTTTTACTTCGCCCTCAGCCGGCATCTCAACCCGGCAGAAGACGCCTGGATCCCGCGAACGCTCGAAACGGCGCGCCGCCTCGGGGCGCCGACGCTGCTCGCACAGGACGCGTTCTTCCACCGGCCGGAAGAAAAGGATCTCTCCGACCTCCTCGCGGCGATCCGCACCAACATGACGCTCGACGACGCGGTGAGCTGGATGTTCGTCAACGACGAACGTTCCCTCCCCTCTCTCCCGGGTCTGGCCGCGCGCTACGAAACCCTCCCCTGCTACGAAGACGCGCTGCAGGCCGGGCGCGCGCTCGCCGAGTCGTGCACCTTCGACCTTTCCGAGCTCAAGTACAAATACCCGAAGGAAATGATCCCGGCGGGCATGACCGCGCCGGAGTTCCTCAAGGACCTGATCCGAAAAAAACTGCCGGAACGCTATCCGCGCGGCACCCCGAAGAAGGTGCTCGACCTGCTCGAGAAAGAGCTGGCTCTGATCGACCACCTGAAGTTCGCCGATTATTTTTTGACGGTCTGGGAGATCGTCGGTTGGGCGCGGAGCCAGAGGATTCTCTGCCAAGGTCGTGGCTCCGCGGCCAATTCGGCGGTCTGCTTCGTGCTCGGCGTGACCGAGGTCGATCCGGCCGTCTTCGAGCTCGTCTTCGAGCGGTTCATGAGCGTCGAGCGCGGGGAACCACCCGACATCGACGTCGACTTCGAGCACGAACGCCGCGAGGAAGTCATCCAGTTCATCTACCAACGCTACGGCAGGGCGCGTGCCGCGATGGTAGCCAACGTCATCACGTTCCGCCGGCGCGGCTCCATCCGCTCCGTCGGCAAGGCCCTCGGCATCCCCGAGGAAACGATCGACAAAGCCGGCGACCTGCTGGAAGCCCGCTATTTCCGCGGCGCCGATGCGGGCGTCGTGCTGGACGAGGTGGAGAAAGAGCTAAACGGGGACAGCCCCCCAGGGGGACTGTCCCCCCAAGCCGCGCCGTTTCGTCTGTGGGCGACGATGGCGGAAAGGCTCCGGGGCTTCCCTCGGCATCTCGGCATCCATTCGGGCGGGTTCATCCTCACCGACCTCGAGCTCGACGCGCTCGTGCCGCAGGAACCGGCGACGATGCCCGGCCGCTCCGTCGTGCAGTGGTGCAAGGAAGACATCGAAGGCCTCGACTTCTTCAAGATCGACATGCTGGCGCTCGGCATGCTGACGGCGATCCGCAAATCGTTCCAGATGATCAAGGAGCACGAAGGCAAGGAGTTGACGCTGGCGGGACTCCCGCCCGACGACAAGCCGACCTACGCGATGATTCAAAAGGCCGACACCGTCGGCACCTTCCAGATCGAATCGCGCGCCCAGATGTCGATGCTGCCACGGCTCAGACCCGCCAAGTTTTACGATCTGGTGATCGAGGTGGCGATCATCCGCCCCGGTCCGATCCAGGGCGGCATGATCCATCCCTATCTCCGCCGCCGCAACGGAGAGGAAAAAGTCGTCTATCCCGACCCGCGCCTCAGGCCGATCCTCGAACGCACGCTCGGCATCCCGATCTTCCAGGAGCAGGCGATGCGCATCGCCATGGCCGTCGGCGGTTTCACCGGAGGCGAGGCAAACGAACTCCGCCGCCACATGGGCGCCTGGTCGATCAAGGGCGACATCGAACCGTGGCTACGCCGGATGGCGGACGGCATGCGGCAGAACGGCATCGGAGAGGAATTCATCACGACGATCCTGAACCAGATGAAAGGCTTCGCCGACTACGGCTTCCCCGAGTCGCACTCGGTGTCGTTCGCGCTGCTTGCTTACGCGTCGTCTTACCTGAAGCGCCACCATCCCGCGGCGTTCTTCGCCTCGCTGCTGAATTCGCAGCCAATGGGATTTTATTCGCCGCACGCTTTGCTGCAGGGCGCCCAGCGGGACGGCGTGAGCGTCCTGCCGCTGGACGTCAACAGGTCGCACTGGGACTGCACGCTGGAGAAAGACGAGCACGGCAAGCTCGCGCTGCGTCTCGGCCTGCGTTACGTCAACCGGTTGAGCGAGTCAGGAGCGAAGCTGGTCGTCGAGCGCCGCCAGAAGGTCGGCGGGCGCTTCCACGACCTCAGCCACTTCCTCGGCAACGTACCGCTTTACCGCAACGACCTCACCGCCCTCGCCGCGGCAGCCGCACTGCAATGCTTCGGACTGGCCCGCCGCTCGGCGCTGTGGCTGGCAGAAGCGGCGCCGTTCCACACCCGCCTGGAAGACGTCGAGCGGCCCATCGCCTGGACGGAGGAATCGAGCTTCGAGCGCATCCAGCAGGACTTCGCCGCGGGGCCAACGTCGCTTGGACCGCATCCCGTGCAGATCATCAAGAACGAGCACTGGTGTTATCGCATGCCGACTACGCGTCTTGCGCCTGCGGAGTCGTTGCCGAAAGCGGATGCGAATCGGGTGCTGGAAGTCTTCGGGATGGTGCTGGTGCGGCAGGCACCGCCATCGGCCAATGGGATGGTCTTCCTGACACTGGAAGACGAGACGGGGTTCATCAACCTCGTGTTCACGCCGCCGACTTACGCGCGATTCTATCGCTTGGTCGAGAAACAGGCGTTTCTCTGCGTCAAAGGCCGCCTGCAGAAAAACAACGAAAGCCACTCGTTGATGGTTACCGAGGTGTACGAGCCGGTGGTCCGGAAAGGCGAGGTCATTCCGCTGCCTGAGCAGAGTCCCATTGGGCCGGCGGCGCCTGGAACAGCGCTCACCAGCCACGAGTTGTCGGCATCAAGGAATTATAGTTAGCGCTGCCGCGGCCAGAAACTGTCGGTCGGTCGGTCGGGGTCAGGCACGTGCCTGACCCCAAAGAGTCAGCGGAGGGGAAGGTTGGGAACCAGCTGCTTCAGCAAGAACGCGGCAGCGGCCCCGGTTTTCGGCGCTTTGATCGTGCCGGTCACGGTCTCCGAGCCTTTCTTCATTTCGAAGATCGGCTCAGCAGTCGGCGAGGAGTACTTCACGGTGCCGGCCCAGTCCTGGTAGGTG
>JAYVBB010000281.1:0-5623 GCA_043750715.1 Pseudomonadota bacterium
GGACCTTGCTGAGCGGTTCGAAAGGCGCCGGATAACGGAAGAGGCGCTCGCGGGTCATGTCGGCGCGGGTGCCCCAGGCGCCGAGGCCCATCGTTCCCCACATCGCGATGCCGTACTTGCCGTTGTAGTGGTCGCCGTATAGATCGGGCAGGTTGAAATAGCCATGACCGGCTTCGTGCACGTAGAACCCGATCGGAATCGCCGAGCCGACCGTGCCGAGGCCTTCCGCCTGAAAGACGATCGTGGCGTTCGCCTTCGCATACGTAGTGAACGTGCAGTCCGGACCCACCCGGTCCTGGCCGATCCGGCCCGAGTGGACGACGAAGAGGTTGTCGACCTTGCCGTCGTGGTCGGCGTCGTAGTCCGCGATGTCGAAGGTGCCTTCGAAGGCGCGCCACGCGGCGGCGACGATCGGCGTCAAGTTGCAGCCGCCTTCGGCGTTCCAGCTTGTCGTCACCGAGCGCCAGTCGAGGACGTCACCCGTGAGGTTGAACTTGCCCTGCGAGTTTTCGAGGAAGAACGAGCGGAGGCTCTTCGCTTCCGGTTCCAGGTTGAAGAACGTGTCTTCGACGAGGGCTTTGGTCACGGTCGATTCCGTGTTGCCCCAGTCGAGGAGCAGCACCAGGCCGCGCTGCTCGCCCTGCCAGTTCTGATGCGCCGCGAAGGCGGCCTGGGACGTCAATACGGCAGCGGCCGCCAAGAGCCAGCGTTTCATCGTCATGTTCCCCCGGCGAGCTGCGCCAATACGTGATCCCAAAACAAGGCGTGGCCTCGAAACTTTTTCGCTTCGACGCGGTAACGGCCTTCGAACGTGAACGCCAGGGCGCCGTAGCGCGCGTAGTAGTAGTCCTTCGAGGTGCCGCGCGGGTTGTAGCCGAGCACGGGGCCGGTCGGGCCGAAACGGTAACTGGAGTCGATGTCCTGAAGCATCAGCTTCGCAACCTGCTCGTGCGCTTCGAGGTCGTCGTTCGAGATCGCCGTGTCGGTGTAGGCCCAGGGATAGAGAATCGAACCGTCGCAGCAGTGATAGTCGACGGCGAGCTTCAGGCGAAGATCGTGCTCCGCAAGCTCTTTTTCGAAAAAGGCGGCGAGCGCCAGCGACTCCACTTCGCGGAAGCGCAGCTCCTTGGCCGGCACGAGATCGAAGTCGCGGTTCAAGTCGACGCCGCGCGCGTTGCCGCGCCGGCGCCCTTCGTAGCCGTCCGGATTGACGATGGGGACGATGTAAATGACGCCGCCCGCAGCCAGGAACCGGCGGACGCCGGGGGCCTTTCCCTGCAGGAAATGGCCCGGCAGGCGGTCTTCGACGTGGAGATACTCGTTGCCGTGCGTGGCGCCCGAGATCAGCACCGCCGGGCGGGCTCCGGTCGCCTTCGCTTGCGGATCCTGGATGCGGATCAGACGCAGCGGGCGGCCTTCGCCGCTCTTGCCGTAATCAAAGACGTCCGCTTCCCTCGGATGCTGGCGGGCCAGCGTCGCGAGGCTCTCGTAGATTGCCGCATACGGAGGTCCGGAGATCCCTGAGTCGGTACGGTCCACCGTTTCCGCGCGGGCGTTCGCGCCCGCGAGGCCGCCGAGGCCCACGAACATCAAAAAAGCGGCGGCCCGGTCACGGCCGAACATGCGTTGCTCCAACGGGCCAATAGGCTGAAAACAGTGGCGGAAACTTCCCCCGAACGGTATTAAAAATCGGCCCCCCTGTCAATCGCTCGGGGTCCCGTCCAAGTACCCAGAGGAACTCGCGTTTTGGTCGATATTTTGCGCGCCACCACACCCCCGGGCTGGGCTGCGTTCGCGACGAAAGACTTCGCCGCGTTCCTGGCCGATCACGCCGACTGTGAACGCAAAGCCGCCGCGTCCTGCCTCTCCTTCGTGGGCAAGTACCACGAGCATCCTTTTCTCGTGGATCCTCTGCTGACTCTCGCCCGCGAAGAGCTCGAGCATTTCCAGTTGGTCTACCGCGTCATGACCAAGCGTGGTATCGCGATGCGGCAGGCCGAGCCCGACCCCTACGTCAACGGCCTGCTCGAGATCGTGCGGACGGGCGAAACGGAGCGCCTGGTGGATCGCCTGCTGGTAAGCGCGCTCGTCGAAGCGCGCAGCTGCGAGCGCCTTTTCCTCGTCGCGGAGCAGCTGGACGAGCCGGAGCTGCAGGATTTCTACGCCACCCTCGCTCGGGCGGAAGCGGGCCACCATCGAGTGTATCTGCGCATCGCCGAACGCTTCGTCAGCGCCGGCGAGCTCGCAGCGGCGTTAGGGCGCGCCGCATACCACGAGGCCGCCGTGATGCTCCGAACACCCTGGCGGGCCGCGGTCCACTAGGCTAGAGTTTCGTCATGAGTCGAGAAGAAGCGCCCACGACCAAACCGCCGAGGCAGAGGCCCCTGGACAAGTCCAAGGCGTTGATCGTCGGAGTCTTGGCGCAGGGCGAGGAAGACCACCTCGGTGACGACCTGGACGAGCTCGAGCAGCTGCTCGCGACGCTCAAGATCAAGGTCCTGAGCCGCGTCGTGCAGCGCCGTCAGAAGCTCAACCCGAAGTGCCTCCTCGGCGAAGGCAAGGTGGACGAGATCCGCCAGCAGGCCGACGACCTCGGGGCGGGACTCGTGGTGTTCGACCGGACGGTGTCGCCGCCGCAAATGCGCAACCTGGAAAAAATGACCGGCTGTGAGATCCTCGACCGGACGGGCGTCATCCTGGAAATTTTCGCGCGCCACGCGCGGACCAACCAGGCGAAGACGCAGGTCGAGATCGCGCAGCTCGAATACATGCTGCCGCGGCTAGCGGGCGCCTGGACTCACCTTGAGAGGCAGCGCGGCGGCGGGGTCCAGCGGGGCATGGGCGAAAAACAGATCGAAGTCGACCGGCGGCTGGCGCGCGAGCGCATTTCGCGCCTGCAGAAACAGCTCAACGGCTACCGGAAAGACCGCCAGAACCAACGTAAGGCCCGCCGCTTCGAGCTGAAAGTCGCGCTCGTCGGCTACACCAACAGCGGCAAGACCTCCGTCATGGTCGCCGTGACGAAGGCGACCGTGCAGGGCGAGGACGTGCTGTTCGCGACCCTCGACTCGAACGTCCGGACGCTCGACCCATCGACGCGACCGAAAATTCTCCTCTCCGACACGGTCGGGTTCATCCGGAACCTGCCGCACGGTCTGGTCGAGTCGTTCAAGTCGACGCTCGACGAAGTACTGGAAGCCGACATGCTGCTTCACGTCGTCGACGTCTCGCACCACAACTACAAGCAGCAGATGGAAACGACGGAAGAAGTCCTGCGCGAAATCGGCGCCGGCGACATCCCGACCATGCTCCTCTTCAACAAGGTCGACAAGGTCGACGACCCCGTCCTGCCGAAGATCCTGAAAGCCGCGTACCGGAACAGCATGTTCGTGTCCGCGCACTCCGAAGACGACATGGCCAAGCTCCGCCGCCACATCTTCAAGTACTTCGAGGACAACCTGGTCCGCGCGACGCTGAGCGTTCCGGCCGACGACCAGACGTTGCTCTCCCAGATCTACAAATCATGCCTGATCCTGGAGAGCGACTTCAGCGTCCAGGACGAAGCCCGCTTCGAAGTGCGCGCCGCGCCCGCCGTCCTGGCGAAGCTGCACGCCCACGTTGTCCACCTTGCGGAAGGGCCTTTCAAAGGATTGAAATCATGACGATCAAACTCGACGCCAGCTTTTATCCCGAGGACCTTCAGGCGGCCGCCTCGGCGTTGGCGCCGAAGGCCGTCGATGCCCTGGCCGACCTGCGCGACGGCAAATGTGCCGGCAGCGAATTCATCGGCTGGTTCGACTGGCCGAGGCAAAAAGGCCTCGCCCTCGCCAAGGAGGTCACCCAGTATGCGACCGGGTTAGACGTCTACTCCGACACCGTGCTCGTCGTCGGCATCGGCGGCTCCTATCTCGGCTGCCGCGCCGTTGCCGACGCCTTGTCGCACTCGTACGCTCCGTTCCTCGGCAAATCGGGCAAAAAACCGCGTCGGCCATTGATGGTTTACGCGGGGCACCATCTTTCCGAGTCGGGCCTGGTGGAGATCCTCGACCTCCTCGAGGAACGTCAGCCGATCGTCAACGTCATCAGCAAGTCGGGAACCACGACGGAACCCGCGGTCGCCTTCCGGATCATCCGCGCCTACATGGAAAAGCGCTTCGGCAAGGCGGAAGCAGCCAAGCGCATCGTCGCTACGACCGACGGCAAGAAGGGCGCACTGCGCAAACTCGCCGCCGAGGCGGGCTACAAGACCTTCGACGTGCCGGACGACGTCGGTGGTCGCTTCTCGGTCCTGACCGCCGTGGGTCTCTTGCCGCTTGCGCTCGGGGGCTTCGACGTCGAGCGCCTGCTGCGCGGAGCCGACGAAGTGTTCCAGCAGCTCAAAGGCCCGCACGCCGCGACGCATCCGGCTCTTACTTATGCGACGCTACGCAACGCCGCCTACCAAATGGGCAAGCGCATCGAGCTGCTCGCCTACGGCGAGCCCAAGATGGCGAGCCTCGTCGAGTGGTGGAAGCAGCTCTTCGGCGAATCGGAAGGCAAAGACGGCAAGGGGATTTTTCCCGCGGGCCTTTCCTACACGACCGACCTGCATTCGCTCGGTCAATACGCGCAGGACGGCTGCCGTAACCTGATCGAGTCGTTCCTGATGATCGACGACGCGGCGAGCCAGGACGGCGCGGCCGTCGAGCGGCGCCTGCGCGTCCCGAAGGTCGACGGCAACGTCGACGAGCTCGGCTATCTCGAAGGCCGTTTCATCGGCGAGATCAGCCAGACCGCGATGCAGGCGACCAAAGTCGCGCATTTCGACGGCGGCGTGCCGTGTCTGTCCTTGACCGTGCCCAAGCTAGACGAGCACGGCATCGGCGCGCTGTTCGCGTTCTTCGAGACGGCGTGCGCCATCAGCGGCGCGCTGCTCGGAGTCAACCCGTTCGATCAACCCGGCGTGGAAGCCTACAAAAAGAACCTCTTCGGCTTGCTCGGAAAACCCGGCTACGAGGCGCTCGGCAGTGAGCTCCGCCGCCGGACCAAAGGAGATTGATCATGCGTCGATGGCTTGTCGCCGCTTTCGTAACGCTTGGACCGTGGGCATCCTTGGCGAACGCGGCTTGCAATCTGCCGCCGGCAGGTAGCACCTTGGGGTTCCGCCTCGACGCAGCCCGCTATCTCGTCGCGCTGATTTATCGGGGCGTCCTCTTCCACCTCCCCGACCAAAGCGGGCTTGATCATTTTTCGTTCGAGATCGCTCAGTACGGGTATGACGGCCTCATCCGCGTCGCCAATCGCGTCGGGCAGTCCCAGGAGTTCCGCGAGCAGGTGCTTGGTCGCCACACGCGGGAAGAAGTCCTCGAAAACGTTTACCAAACCTTCTTCGCGCGCCCAGCCGACGCTGACACACCGTGGAGTGAGCTGATAAAGTCAGGGGAGTCGGGCTGTGCGATGGCTCGGATCGTCGCTTCCGACGAGTTCTTCAGCAGGCAAATCGTGCCGATCATAGGCGAGCCTTAGTCAGCCATCAGATTGGTCGCGCCTTCGTGGAGAACGGCGATCTTGCCGAGCTCGTCCATACCCTTGATCAGAACTTTGCCGCTGTAGAAATCCAGCGTGTCCGCGTCGCGGTTCGGGT
>JAYVBB010000282.1:0-5116 GCA_043750715.1 Pseudomonadota bacterium
GCGGGGGTGCAGAAGCCGCACGGCCTCGAACAGCCGAAAGAATACCGACGTCGCGATGTCGCCCAGCGGCACCCGGCGCCGCATCTCCTGCTCCATGCCCGAGCCGGTGATTTGCGCCCCCATGATGAGCATGGCGTCCGCGAACGAGCGACGCAATGCGCTCCAAACCTGGGGCCCGCGCCGGCCTTCTATCAGGTCGAGGATCTGTTTGATTTGTCTCGGGACGAGGACCTCGACCCAATCGGCGTCGTCTTCCGAGGGGAAAAGTGAGGTGATGAGCTGGTCGAGGTCGCCCGCGCCGCCCCGGATGGGGAGAAACCGGTCGATGACGATGTTGGTCACCTGACCAAGCAAGCCGTGGCCACTGTCGATCCCGACCTCGCAAAACAACTCGGTCGCAGGCAACTCCATGGCGAGCTGCGCCAACACTCCCCCCACGGCGACGCCCCACTCAGGGTTACGCTCGCAGAGGTGCAGCACGAAGCGGATGCGGACTCCGGCCAGCGTGTGCGCCCGGGTCGAGTCCCCTTCGGCGGGCGCAAAGGCCGGCTTATCGGAAGAAGGCGCCACCGCTGCTGCAGTGCCCGTCGAGCGGACCCAGGCCATCAGCGATTCGAGCCAAGCGACCCGGTCCACCAGGGTGCGGCAGGCGTCGGCTTCGGCGAGAACGTACGAGATGTCGTGCTTGCGGGCCCGCAAGGCGCGCCGGGGAGCGAACGAGACCGCGTCCATGGTCGACTTTTTCAAAAATTACCTCGATCGCAAAGCGAAAAAGGGTGCGCCTGCTCTCGAGCCGACGCACCCTCGTCATGGGCAAACTAATTCAGGTTCAGTGCATGACCTGCGGCTCGATGATGACATCGACCCGGCGGTTTTGCGCTCTGCCTTCTTTCGTCTTGTTCGACGTCAGCGGCTTGGTGTCGCCGTAGCCGACCGTGGTGATTTCTTCGGCGCTGACACCGTTGGCGGCCAAGTATCCGCTGATGGCGGTGGCCCGCTCGTTGGAAAGCGTCTTGTTCTTGACGGGCGACCCGACGGCGTCGGTGTGGCCTTCGATCGTCACGTGGCTGGCGTTCAGATCGTGGATCACCTTCTGGACTTTCCCGAGGACCGGGAAACTCTCAGCCGTGAGCGTCGCCTTGCCTGAAGGAAAGGCGAGGGTCTTCATGCGGATGACGAGGCGGTCGCCGTCGCGGTAGACTTCCGCTTCGTTCGGCGAAAACAGCGCCTTCGCGGCGTCGAGCTTGGCTTCTGCCAGCTTGTCGCCCTTGAGTTCGGTGTCGAGGGCCGAGTTTTTGGCTTGGAGCTGGTCGGACGCGGCGTTGGCGGCGTCGAGGCGTGCCGTGGTGGCGTTGCCTGCGGCGACTTCCGCGTTCAGCTTGCCTTTTTGGGCTTCGCGGTCCAGCACCAGGGATTCGGCGTCGGAGTTGCCGGCGACTTTGACCTGGCGGGTGATGTCGAGCAGATGGTCGGCGCTCGCCGTGGCGGCGGCGGCCTGAGCGTCGATGCCGGCCTTGTCGTGACGATTGGCGCTGATGAAGGCGTCGGCGTCAGCCACCGATTTCTGCGCAGCCTTTAGCGTGCGGCCCGCCGTTTTGTCGGCGCCCTCGTTCTTGGCTTTTTCGATCGTCGCCGTGGCGGCGCCGAGTTTGTCGAGCTTGATGGCCCTGACTTCCAGCTCGCCGTAACTCTTGTTCAGCTTTCCCTTGGCATCCGCGGCGGCGGACAGGTTCTCGTTTTCGATTTCCCGCGTCGTGTCCGTGAGCAGGGAGTCCGTTTCCTTGAACTCTTTGCCGAGCAGCTTGGGTGCGTTGGCTGAAACCGCATCGGCCCGCGCCTGGACGACGGTCCCGAGCGTCTGCTCGGAAATTTTGGCGACGTCGTTGGCCTTGGCCAGGTTGGCCTTGCCGTCGGCGACGTGGTCCAGGATCTTCCGGGAATCGGCGCTCTTGGAGCGGCCTTCGCGGGCTTCACTCAAAGCGTCGGAGGCGCCGCGGAAATATTTGGGGGAGAGAACGTCGACTTGCTGCGCCTCGGCGGCAGTGAGCGCGGCGGCCAGCTTGTCGATCTCGATCGTCGGGTTGGCGGTGACCGGAATTTCTTCGACGGGCAAGCGGCTGCAGGCAAGGGCGCCAGCGAAGACGAGTGAAGCGGAAACGAAAGTTTTCAACACGGAATTCAGACACAATTGCATAGAGGTCCTTGATTACGGGGCGCTCGGTTTTCAGGACGCTTTGACGCGCCGCGAAATTCAACTTTTTACGGAAATACTGGAAACAGAACATGAGCAAGTCGAGCGAGACGGGAGTCTCGACGAGTCAGGAAGGTAACACTGAAAAATGAAATTAGATATTGATTTGCGCCGAAAAATGCCGACTATTCTCGGAATTCGCGCGACCTGGTCGAGAGTGTGTTGTTTTACCTACAGTCCGCAGTTGCCTCCAACCGGCCGTTGTAGAAAAATGGCTTTCGACCAGTTTCCAGTCGCCTCAAAGGAGCACTGCCACGGAAAATCCCACAAATTCTCCTCCGACGGCGCGCAATCGGACGGATTCCAGCCTGAAAACCGAGCGCGACAAGGCCGACCAGACGATTGCCGACGGCTTGCGCGCGACCGACAAGGCGCTGGACAAAAGCCGAGGGGACGCCGACGCGGTAACGCTAGAGCAGCGCGACGCCACTGACGCCGGGGGCGGACCGGTCGACCCTGCCGTCGTCCTCGAGCGGGAAGTGACGGACGCGACGCTCGAAGCGGAGCGGAAGGATGCGGACCGGGCCATCGAGCGCGAACGGGCGCTCCGGCGGGCTTTGGAGAAGACGCATCGTCATGGCTTTGCGCGGCTCGCTACCGACAAGGATCTCGCCACGGAACGCGACAAGTCCGACGACGAGCTTTCGCAGTCGTCGTGGCTTTTGAGCGAAGAGCGCGCGGCGCACGACGACACGCGTCTGGCGCTCACCACCCGCGACGAATTCCTGGCGATCGTCAGTCACGATCTCCGTAGCCCTTTGACAGCGGTGCTCGCTGGTACGACGCTGTTGGCGAAGGCGCCCGCGCTCGCGGGAGCCGACCGTAAACTGGCGCGCATCGTCGACGGCATGCGGCGGAATGCCGCCAGCATGCTTAGGCTGATCAGCGACCTGCTCGACATCGAACGCCTTACCGCCGGCAAGTTCGAGGTCAAACCCCGAGACCAAGACCTCGGGGAGCTCGTGCGGCAGGCGGCGGACGTCTTCGAGTCGCAGGCGGCGGAGAAGTCGCTGATCCTTTCGGTCGAGCTGCCAGCCGATCCCGTCGTCTCGCGCTGCGACGGCGACAGGATCCTTCAAGTCATAACGAACCTGTTGGACAACGCCGTCAAATTCACGGGAGTTGGCGGTTCCGTCGTGGTCACGCTGACGAAGACCGGGAGCAGGGCGCAGGTTTCGGTGGGGGACACGGGCCCGGGGATTCCCGAAGCCGACCGGGCTCGCATCTTTGAACGCTTCTCGCAACTCTCGACCAGCGGCCGCACCGGACTCGGCCTCGGGCTTTACATCGCGAAGGCGATCATCGGCGCGCACGGCGGCCAGCTTTGGGTCGCCTCGGCGCAAGGCCAGGGGAGCGTCTTTTCCTTTGCGTTGGCATTGACCTGAACGTTCCAGAAGGCATCGAACTATCGTTTGATCTTCCAAAACTGCAGCATGAGTTCGATCAACTGCTGACGCTTCACCGGTTTTGACAGAAACGCGGTGAACCCCGACCGGGAGGCGCGCTCCCTCTCCTCGATCATGGCGTGCGCCGTGAGGGCGATGATCGGAGGCGTGTAACCCTTGGAGCGGAGGAGTCTAGCGGCGTCGTGCCCGTCCAAAAAGGGCATCTGGACGTCCATCAGGACGGCGTCGTACGGCTTTGACAGCGCGCGTTCGACCCCTGCCCGGCCGTCGTCCGCCAGGTCGACGCTGGCTCCCGCGCGGGATAGGATCAGCTTCAGAAAGGCCTGATTGTCGGGAGCGTCCTCGACGACGAGAATGCTCATCCCTTTCAGGGCGTCTTGGGTCGGGGGCGGGACGACGTCGGACCGAACCACGAACTCGAGGGCCGGCGCGTCGACCAGCAGCACCTCCGCGGGCCGTCCAACGCGCACTCGAGCGACGAAAACACTGCCTTCGCCGACGATCGACGTCTTCAGCGAGAATTGTCCGTTGAGCGCTTCCGCGAGGCGGCTCGTCAATACGAGGCCGAGGCCGGTACCGCCGAAGCGCCGCGTCGTCGAGGCGTCGGCTTGCTGGAACGGCGTAAACAGCGCGGCGATCTGCTCGGGCGCAATGCCCGGTCCGGTGTCGGTGACGACGAATTCGAGGTCGTCGCCCGAGAGCGAGATGGCAACGTCCACCCTTCCCCGTTCGGTGAACTTGACGGCGTTGCCGACGACGTTGGCGAGAATCTGGCGGAGGCGCGTCGGATCCGAGATGACCATCGCCGGAAGCGGCGTCTTCGCGTGCATTTCGAAGGCGATGCCCTTGTCGCGCGCTTTGAAGCCCATCAACGACGAGAAGTCGGCCAATAGGTCGAAGAGCGAGAATTCGATGTTTTCGATCAGCATTTTTCCGGCCTCGACCTTCGACAGGTCGAGGATGTCGTCGATGATCCGGAGCAGCTGGTTGGAGTTTCGGTCGATGACGGAAATGTAGTTCGCGACTTCCGCCGGCGAAGCGTGCGGCGTCTTCAGCAGATCCGCGAAGCCCATGATCGCCCCGAGCGGCGAGCGGATTTCGTGGCTCATGTTCGCCAGGAACGCGCTCTTCGCTATGTTGGCGGTCTCCGCACGCTCCTTGGCCTCCAGCAGCGCCGCTTCGGCGAGAATCCGGTCCGTGATGTCCAGAACGTTGCCAGTGAACCGTGTGGTGACGCGCCCGGTAGGCGTATCTGCAAAGAAGGCCTTGCCGAGGAGCGACACCCAGCGCACGGAGCCGTCGTCATGGACGATGCGGTACTTGATGTCGTAGTCGCCGTTGCCGGCGGGGTCGATCGCTGCGGCGATGTTCTGTTTCACCCGTTCGACGTCGCCCGGATGAACGCGGCTGACGGCTGCATCGAGCGTCAGATCCGAGACGAAGGGAACTCCGAAGAGCT
>JAYVBB010000283.1:0-4697 GCA_043750715.1 Pseudomonadota bacterium
AGGCATCGGCGCAATTCAGGGGATCAACAGCGCCACAACCGGTACCAACTATGGTCTCGTCACAGCCGCAAGCGGATCGGGCGCGACTTCAAACGTCGGAATTTACGCATACGCAATTGGCGCAACGTCAAACACCTCGCTACGGATCCCAGCGCCCGTCGCTGGTGCGAACAACTACGCGATATACTCGGATGCGACCGCGCAGTCCTACTTCGGCGGCAACGTCGGTATCGGTACGTCGAGCCCACAGGGTAAACTTGAAATTCGCCAAGACGGAGGCACATCGCACGCGTACCTAACAAACGGCGGCGGAAGAGCGGCCAGTCAGGCTTTTGCCTTGGATTTCAGCTTTGAAGACGGCGCTAGCGGTCTCTATACTGGCGCGAAGATTGATGCCCTTCGAGGGGTCAATAGCAATGACGGGTACCTGCGCTTCTACACGAAGGCCGACGCCGGCGCGATCACCCAACAAATGACAATTTTGCCAAGCGGCAACGTCGGCATCGGAACGACGGCGCCCGGAGGTCTTCTCGATGTTTCGAAGGCGATGTCGGGCACGCCGTCTCTTGTCGGGAAATACTTGTCGATCTCCGGGTCGGCCTTCACGGATAACGTGACGGCCGCCAGCGGCACATCCGCCGACATGGCATACAATAGCATCGCGCAGTCGACTCATAATGCAACGAACGTCCCGGTTTACACGCCCTATACCTATTCGCTCTACGTGGCGGGGGCACCGAAACAGGGCTCCAACACAGGGTTAACGAACACGATCGCCCTGGGAATTGGCGCCAACTCCGTCGTCGCCAACGGCAGCCCAACGAATTCTTACGGTCTTTTCGTCAACGCGCAAACGGGCGCTGCGGCGGGGAACTACGCAGCCGTGTTTCAGGGCGGCAACGTCGGCATCGGTACGACGGCACCCCAAAGACTCCTTCATGTCCACTCGACGAGTGCAAATAACCCGATCGCGCAGTTCTCCAATTCCACGACCGGCTCGGGTCTTACGGACGGCACCTACTTCGGCGTGCTTAACGGCGCCTCCGACGCCTACGTTTGGCAGCAAGAAAACGCCCCGCTTCATATCGCGACGAACAACACGGAGAGAGCCACGATCCTCGCCAACGGCAACGTCGGCATCGGCTCGACGAATCCCGCCGAGCGTCTTGACCTGGGCTCCGGCAACATCATGATGGGGTGGGAGCTGATCAGTACCGACTGCGGCTCATCCACCGTCTGCACGGCGACGTGCACAGGAGCAAAAAAAGCCACGGGCGGCGGCTGCAGAACGCTGGGATCTTTCACGCGACAATACGCGGTCGCTAACGCGAGCTCGTACCAATGCGTCGCGGAAACGGCTCCCGTCTCGAATTTCATTGCCTACGTCTACTGCGCCAACATTCGCTAGCGCGGCGCCAAGGCCCGCTGCCAGTCGATTTCGAACAGCGGTCCACTCGCCGCATGCCCCTGCCTTTCGGGGTCAGAGCCGAAGATCAACTTGTGCCGGGAATAGTCGGCAACGACCGCCAAGATGTTGTCGTGCCCTCCCCCCGCCGCTTGGTTCAAAAGGGCGAGGACGTCGTCCAGATCCAGCGGTTCGCCGTCTTCGTCGCGGGACGCCAGGACCGGCCACCTTTCGTCACGGCCGTGGCCCGCCGCCTGCATGTCGGGCGCTTCGAAATGGTTCGCCGCGTACAACGTCCGCCCGGTCCCCGGATCGCGCAAGGCGAACTTGTCGGCCGCGACCTCGAGGACGACGGCTTGCGTCGCATCGGTAATCATCACGTTCGATCCGACCGTCCGGGGCTCGGCGAGATAGAGGCGAACCGCCTCGTCGACACTGCCAGCCCGCTCGAGCACTTCGCGAAAGAGCAGCATCGTCGGCACGCCTTCCGCAGTCATGGCACGCCCTGCCGAAGTCATGCGACTCATCATCACGCCTTGATCGTTGATCGCCGTGGTGACGCCTGAAAGTCCGGGAATATTGAGCGACAGGATCGCATGCCTGCCGGAACGGGCGAACACCGTCGGAGTCCAAAGGGACCGGAGCAGGTCCGAATTCGCGTAGTCGAGGTTTCGGCCCTGGAGCATTCCGCCCAGGCGGGCCCGGTCGGGCAATACGGCGTAAGTCGAGCAGCCCAGCGGCTGGTTACCCAACTCAGATAGATCCGGGCTGACGTTCCCCGCCAAAATGTCGTCGTAAGACACGCCGGCACCGTCGGCAACGCCGTGCATTTCGGCGATGAAGTCCGCGGAGACGTGCCTCTCCATGATCCATGCCGCTTGCTTGAGCTCCGGTGGCATGAGCGCCAAGCGTGGCGCCAGCCAGTCACGGATCAAGCCCTGGATGAGTGGGGCCAACGCTCTCCCTTGCTGGCTCCCCATTTCGGTCGGCTCGCCGTGGAGATAGAGAATGCGACTCTCGTCGTATGGCTGAACCACGGAAGCCGAAGCAAGACATGCCCAGAAAAACAATCCAAACGACGCCAGAACGAGCGAAAGACGGCGAGTCATCGTGCGAGCCCTTTGTGAAAAGCGGCGGTACGAGCGAAACCTTAGCAGAGGTCGCCCCAATGCGCAGCGAAGGTGTTTTCGGCGCGTCAAACACGACGCGCCGTTGTCACCGCTGACATCGCCCGCCCGGTCCATCTTGTGCTCCGACACCTTCGAAACCTTCGAACAGTTCCCGAAACTCTGCTCGACCAGGTCGTTCCTGACTCGAACCACGGTCCCGGGCATTGCTTCGCCCAACGCATACGTGTAGCAAGGATTTCTCATGAGTACGAAAAACGCACCATTGGACGCGCTCGGTGACTTCAGGGACCTCCTGCGAGCCCAATTCACGGCCCGTAGCCAAAAGAATCGTCGCTACTCCATGCGCTCGTTCGCCAGGGATCTCGGCGTGTCGCCTGCGACTTTGAGCGAGACTATGTCGGGCCGCCACGTCCCGTCGGCCAAGACCGCCTCGCAAATTGCCCTGGCCCTCAAGTGGTCGGCCGCGCAAAAACAGCTTTTCCTCGACCTCGTTCAGGCGGAGCATCCCCGCAGCCGCCGGACCAGAGAAAGCGCCCGGTCCCGCATCGATGCGCGCTCGCAGATGGCGCAAGAGAGCACGCTGTCGGCGGAAGTCGTCCGCGTGATCTCCGATTGGTACCACTACGGCATTCTCGAGTTGACGCAAACGTTGGGCTTCCAGCGTTCACCGACTTGGATCGGACGCGCCCTGGGCATCCCGCCGGCCCAGGCCGAGACTGCCGTGCAGCGGCTGCTCCAATTGCGCCTGTTGGCAGAAAAAGACGGACGGCTGATTCCCACGTCAGCGAACACGACGACCACAGACGACGTGCCGTCGACGGCCATCAGGCAATTCCACCGGCAGATTTTGACGAAGGCCACCGCCGCCTTGGAGGAACAGACCGTCGTCGAGCGGGAAATCAAATCGATGATCGTGTCGATTCCCCGCGCCGCGCTGCCCGAGCTTCGCGACGTGCTCCGTCGCTTCTTCGAAGGCTTCAAGGAGCGAACGATCTTGACTCACCCCAAAGAGGAGCTCTATGGCTTCTCCATGCAGTTCTTTCGGCTCCAATCGAGAGAGACGCCGGCGGACTGCGACGACTAGACCACTCATTTTTCAAAGGCTTCGCATGCGCGTGTTCGCAAAACTTCCCTTGATTCTCGCCGCAGTATGTTCCAACTCCGCCGGCTTCGCAGCGCAATCGATGGGAAACGGCGGCAACGGCGTCGTCTGCGCTCCGGGTCCGGCCGTTGATATCGACGCGGTGCTGGCTCAGGCCTGCCGCAGTGGTCGCTTTGACCACGACGAGGCGGCTGCGCTGAGCTTCACGCAACTCGATCTGTATCTCGGAAACATGCTTTATGATCAGCCCTACTGGCCCGAGGCGCCCGACTACGTCGCCATGGTCCGCCAGGTCATAGGACGCATGCCGGACGCGGACGGCAGGCGGAGGGAACGGTTGACCGGCCATCTCGCGAGCTTCGGCGCCGAGGCGACGTTCTTGCCTTGTGACTCGCTGGCCTTCGCAAGAAACGGTTCGGCGCTCTACCCCGTCGTCTTTGGCGACGTGGCCGGCGCCGCTTGTCGCATCGTTCCTTTCGCAGGTCAGGATCCGCGGGCGGCCCCCGGGGCCGTGCGCTATTACTTGAACGCACTCTTTTGGAATGCGATGCCCGAGACGACGCGCGCGGCCCTCGTCTTGCACGAAATCGTCTACCGCGACGTCCTGGAGCGCCAGGAGAGCATCGCGGGAGTGATGCCACTCACGGCGTTCCTGGCCTCGCGCGACGCCGGCCGGATGACGGCCGCGGCTTACTGCTCACGCGTGTCGGGCTTGGGCTATGGGTGCGAGGAAGTCGAAGCGTTCGGCCCGCAGTTCGCGGCCTTGTCCTATTCCGAGTCGACAGGAGTCGCTTTCGTCGGACGCAGTGACGAAGGGTTCGAGCTCGCCTACGAGGATGCCCTCGAACAGTGCGGCGGGGAGGACTGCTTCATTCGGGCTGCGGTCAAAGACGGCTGCCTGGCGATGGCCAGAGGAACCAGCTGGTCCGACCTCGGGTTCTCGGGAAAACCATCGCGCGCGCAAGCGAGCGAGGAAGCCATGCTTCTCTGTGAACGGCCTTGGCCGACCGGATGCCGTGTGGAGTTTGTGATGTGCACGAAAACGTTGGCGATGCGAAAC
>JAYVBB010000284.1:0-3305 GCA_043750715.1 Pseudomonadota bacterium
TTCTCGAGCCGCTCCGCCAGTCCGACGCGCACGTCACGGAACGCGTCGCCACCTCCGAACTCGAGAACATGCCCCACCTGATCGCGGCCAAGACCCGGCGCCTCATCGAGAAGATCGGCATGCGACCGCCGCCGCGCGAGATCCTGCTGCTCGACCGCAAACTGCTCGGCGTCTTCATTTTCCTTGCCACTCTCAGAGCTCTCGTCCCCGGACGGGAGATCGTCGAACGTCACGTGCCCGGAGGTTGACCTTGGATACCGGCGGCCAGTCGTACTTCATGTTCTCCCTGCGTTATGCTTTTCGAAACCTCTGGCGAAATAGCCGCCGCACGACTCTGACGATCGGCACCGTGTTATTCTCGGTCTCGGTGGCGATCATCGCGAACCGCTACTCGTCGGCGATCATGAAACTCTGGCAGGATGCCGCGGCCGACACCGGGTCGGCGCATGCCCAGCTTCACGCCAAAGGGTTTTGGGCCCAGCCGGAAGGCGTCAACCGCAACCTGACAATCGAGCAGGACACGCCCTTCGAAAAAGGTCTTCGTGAAGACCCGGCTGTCGAAGGTTCGGTCCGGCGCCTCCGCCTCGAAGGCATCATCTCGGTGGGTGAAGAAAGCCTCTACTTCATCGGCATCGGCGTCGAGCCCAAAGGCGAGCTCACCGTCTCCCCTCGCCTCTTCACGAAGAACGACACCGGCGAGTTCATCGGCGACGGCACGACTGGCATCACGGTCGGACGCGGCATGGCCGAAAGCATGAAGATGAAGCTCGGGGACGAGGTCACCCTCATAACCAAGACCGTCGACGGCTCCGTCAACGGCATCGACGCCAAAGTCGTCGGCATCGTCGACGCCGCGATCCCGAGCTTTTCGCAGCGCGTCGTCTATGCGCACGTCGAGCTGCTGCAGAAGCTCATTCGCATGCCGAAACGCTACACCGAATTGGCGCTACGCCTCAAACCCGGCGTCGACACCGAAAGTTGGGTCGAACAAAGAACCCCGACGGCGGAGGCGAACAACGCCGATCTCAAAGGCTGGTTGGACATCGAACCCATCATCCGCAAGGTCGGCAGGATCTGGGACTCCGTCGTTTTGGTCATCACGTTCCTGCTCTTCGTTTCGACGGCGCTCTCGGTGTCGAACATCATCTATATGATGGTCGCCGAGCGCACCGTCGAGATCGGCACGTTGATGGCGATCGGAGCGCGCCCTTTCGACGTCAGCTTGCTGTTCTCCCTCGAAGCCATCCTGATCGGACTATTTGGCGGCATTGCCGGGATGATCGTCGGGACTCTGGCCGTCGTCCTCATGGACATTTTTGGCGTGCCTTTCGACAGCCCCTTCGGGTCCGATCAACTGATCGTGCACCCAAAAATAAGTTTGGGACTCGCTCTTGTCGTCTTCGCATTCGGAATTATCATTTGCCAGATCTCGGCACTCGCACCGTCGCGCAAAGCGGCGCGCGTCGAGCCGGTGCGCGCATTCCGTGGGCAGATCACTTAATGAAATTTTTTTTGTGACTGCTTCGGCGTTCTGCTAGGATTGAAATAGGGATGAGACATCGATCCATCCCATAGGCTAAATGCCTAGGAAAGGAGGTGATGCTGTTGGATACGTCATTCAGTTATCCCAGTAGCATGGAGGTGGGTGCCTCTTAACGCACTCGTTGCGTCGAGTTGGTAATCTGCCTCCAGGCGGGCCGGCCCACCCTCCTTTCAAGAGACCCTTGTCATTAGGGCGCCGGCTTTTCCATTTCGTAATTTGCGGGGCTTCTTCGGAAGCCCCGCTTTTTTGCGCGTTTTGACTGGCAAATTCCTGGTCACCCGCCGCGCCCCTTCGCCACCTTCCGCAGAGGAAACTCACTGGAAATCAGGACGTTACGTCTGGCCCCCTGCTTGCAAAAAGGGACGCGTGACCCGTTGATTCCGGAGCTCTTCCTCTTATGTCGTTCCCGCTGCCGCGCATCCTCTCTGCCCTTGTCTTCGTCGTTCTTTCGACGCAAGCCTCCGCAAAAGACGCGTCCGTCTCGGTGGAAGAGTTTCCGAAAGTCCGCGCCATCAGCAAGATCGCCAACGACAAATCCCTGAAATCGGCCGACGGCCGCGAGTTCGACGTCATCGAATTTGGTACGCAAACCAAGGCGCCGCAGCCGCCGTTCCGGTTCCTGATCCAAGGCGGGCTCCACGGCAACGAAGAAGCCGCATCGACGTTCGTCCTTTGGCTGGCTCACCGCTACGCGCGCGGCGAAAGTCCGCTCAACCAGCTTCCGAAGGACGAAGTCCTCTTTGACTTCCTTCCCTACGCCAACCCTGACGGCGCCAAAGAAGCTAGCCGCTACAACGCCCACGGCGTGAACCTCAATCGCAACTTCGGCGTGCTCTGGGGCATTACGAAAGAAAATCCCGGCAAAGCCAGCTTCAGCGAAAACGAAACGCGCGCCATCCGCGCCCTGTTCCTCGAAAAGAAGTACACCGCCGCGGTCGACGTGCATGGTTACATCAACTGGGTCGTGACGCCGTCCTCCCCGGAATCGCTCGCCGTCCGCGGCATCAAAACCACACCGCAGCAAGCGACCGCCTACCGCGCCTGGGTGAACGACATCAAAGAACAAACGAGGATGATGCCCGGCTACCAGCTCAAGACCGGCGCCCTGCTGGGTGACGGCGGCGCCTTCGAGGACTGGGCCTTCTGGACGCAAGGCACCTTCGCCTACTGCCTCGAGATGGAGACTTTCCAACGCTTCGTCCCGTCCTATCGCAAGAACTTCAACGACCTCGCCAAAGAGGACACGATGAAGGTCGACCTCTTCAAGCGCTACGAGATGTTCATCTTCCGGACCTTCAGCAAGGCCGTCGAGCTGAAGCGCCAAGGCCAGGAGCCCGGGAGCCAGGTCGCAGGTCGCTGATCAGCGCTTCGGGACGTGATAGCCGTGAAGCTTGAGGTTCGACGAACCGATCTCCCTATAGAAGATCGCCATCCAGTTTGCCGCCGGATAAAACTCGGTCGCCAGCTTGAGGGGCCGAACCGCGATGTTCGGGATGATCTGTTTCGGGTAGCCCCGACCGGCGACCACCGACCCAACGCCACCCGTCACTTTGACTTCTGTCGTGTAGACGTCGAAGGCGCTGGCGCCGTCGTCGAGTGCATAGGTGATGACGAAATTGCCGGACTGGGAGTTGTAATGAATCGTGGGGTAGTAGCAGTTTGACGCCGTCGTGAACCCGGCGACAGCCGTCACGGCGGGGAAGCTGGTGCCGCCATCCGTCGTCCAATTGAAGTAGCATTTTTTGTTGACGTCCGTGTTACT
>JAYVBB010000285.1:0-2989 GCA_043750715.1 Pseudomonadota bacterium
TCGTCCGCAAGGGCGCCAGCGCCGCCAAGTCCCATAACACCCGCGCCTCGTTCCACAAACGGCTGAAGGACATCTCCGCCCGCCCGCCGCTCAGCTGGATCGCGGAGGCGAGCCTGGCCAAGATCGCGTGCGTGACCGACGGCCTGGACGACGAAATCCAGGCGGTGAAACGCTTCAAGAACAAGCAGGGCCCGCAGGCACCCAAAATGCCCGAGTTGCCCTGGTAGGCGGCTCTTTCAGTCGAATTCCTTGACACGCACCCGCAGGATGTACTTGCCCTGCGATTCCTTGCGTCCCCCGACGATGATGTTCGCGACCGCCCCGGTCCCCGGCACCTTGAATTGCACGGCGCTGAGGCGCTCCGGCTTCGCCAGCACTTCGCCGGCGCGGCTCGAGATCGGCATATCGCGGTCGAGCGTGCGGTCGGTCGGAACGCTCTCTTTGGCCCATTCGAAGAAGTATTCATCGTCCGGCCGGGTTTCGCGGTACCAGCTCACGTAGTCCGGGCAAGCCGAGAAATCGGTGGAAATCTTGCCGCAACCGAGCCTCAGCTTGGCAGCGGGCAGGTTGAGCTGCTGGCGGAGATCGTTCGCGGTGGCCAGGCCTTCATCGCGGATAGTGCACGCTGGGGCGACACGGGAGGTCTCGCCCCTGCGTTCGCCCCCGCAGTAGGTTCCACGGGCCGACGGCTCGATCGGATTGTAGAAGGTCGTCAAGTCGGTGCCCGAGGTCGAACGGGCGAGGTAGTAGTTTTCGAGAGGAATCCACGGTGTCGTGGCAGCGCCGTAGCGAATCAGGGCTTCGACGCCGCACGGATCGTTGCCGAGCGAGGCCGTCCTGCAGCCGATCGTCAGGAGCTCCGTGGCGATGTTTGCTTTCGCCAGGTTTTCTGCCAACGCGGTGTTCGAGCAGATGACTTTGCAGGCGTCGGTCGTCAGGCCCGGAGCACCGCCGCATTCGGTGATGAACGGGTCGTCCGTCAGCGGGTCGGACGCGGTCGTTTGGTCCGGACAGTTGTCGGCGTGGACCTTGACGCCGACGAGAGTCGCGGCCGAGTCCTGCGACAGCCTTGACGGCTGCTTGAGAGCGTCCGCGTCGTAAAATTTGACCGACGCGGGGGTGGAGAAAAAGTGGTAGGTGATCGGCTTGAGCGACTTGTCGAAGGCGAATTTCAGGAATTGCCGGTCGAATTCATACTTGTTGTAGCAGCCGAACGCATCGCACGGAGTTTCCGCTTTGAAGTCGGTCATCCCCGAATTGGTATAGGGATATTCGAGCCGCCCCATCATCAGGAAGTTATCGTAGGTGTGGGCGAAGGCCTCGGGATCGACCTGAGTCATGGCGTCGTCGAAAGTGAAGCGGCCCGGGAAGCCGGCGTTGGAGCACGAAGCGGCGGCCGCCAGCGCCAGGTTGTAGGTCACGCCGCCGGGAATGGCTCCGGGAAAACCCACCGGAACGCCGCCCAGCTCGAGCGTGAATTGGTCGTTGGTCACCTTGATGACGCGGTAGTCCGTCAGCGGCCACAGCCCGACCGGGTACCGGTTGCTCGCGACGCCGCCCTGATAAGCGAGGATTTGAATGGTGTCACCGGTACTCAGGCCGTGATTCGTCAGGTCGAAGATGCCGGGCGCGCCGGGCGTCAGAGTCAATGGGACGGAGCTTTGCGGAACGGTGTTGGTCGCTTGGCACAGGCGATACTGGCTGAATTCGGTGTCGCCGTCGAATCCCGGATCGGCCTCGATCAGGCGGCCGAAGACGGCATGGCCGCGGAAGAGCTTTCTTTCCGGCTCCGTGACCACGAGCATTGGTGCGAGCTCTTTTTCGAAGTCGCGCACGATCACCTGGACGACGACGTTGTGGTCGAGGGCCTGGCAGGCGGGCACGTTGGTGGCGCTGGCACACGGATCGATCTTGACGTTGTAGGCGTCCGAGTCCCCTGCCACCGTCGCGGCGCCGTCGACGTTGACTTTGAAGTTGTCGGTCGAGCCGAGCACCCACAGCTGGCGCGCGTCCGTCACGGTGTAATCGAGGGTGTCGTAAGTGTGCTCGTACATGTAGGTCTTAGCCGGGTCTTCGCTCGACGTGAGGTTGTCCGGACGCATGTCGGTGTGCGCCGCTTCCGAGACTTTCTCGACGTGGAGGCGACGGACCTCGCTGTCGCGCTCGCCCATCGGCACGAAGACGACGTTCAGGCCTTTGCCGAACAGCGCCGTGACGTCGGTTTTGGGGTCGATGATGCCAGACACGAGGATGAAGGACACTGAGTTCTGCGCTAGCTTGAACTCCATGTCGTTGTCGGCGGCGAGAAGCTGGAAGAGCAAAGCATCCTTGCTTGGGAACGGGCCCGCGACGGTGCGGTCGGTCTTGTCGCCGCCGAGTAGGACGGCCGTGGTGTCGCCCTTTTCTTCTTCGAGCAACGGAGGCAGGGTCGTGTAGACTTCCGTCAGATCAGGCATCGCCGTGGGCCTCGGCGGATAGCCGGCGGGAAGCGGGGTCTTGTCCCAGAGCGCCAGAACTTCTGCCGGACGGTCGGCGAGGGCAACGCCGATGCTCAGGCCCATGTTTTCGAGCATCTTGTCGAACGTCGTCCCGAGCACCGCTTCGAGGGTCTTGGTGCCGTTGGTCTTGGCGTTCATGATGTCGGTGAGCTTGGCGCACGGCGCCACCGAGGTCCCGTTGCACAGAGTCGAGTGCAGGTACCAGCCGAACAGCGTGCGGAGGCCGGTTTGCTCGTCGCCTGCCATCGCCATGTAGGCCGGTGACACCATGTCCGGGTCGGGCGCTTCCGTCAGCGAGATGTACTGCGGGCGCGAAGTCAGGTACTGGCCCAGCGCCGCGGCGGTGAAATCGTTACCGGCGTAGTAGGCCGACGCCAGGTTGGCGATCGACTCGACGAGCCAGCGGTTGTCCATCTCGGCCTGCTTTTGGATGAGCAGCTTCTGGTTCGCGTAAATCAGGGTCATCATCTGCGCGGAAAGGTAGCCTTTGG
>JAYVBB010000286.1:0-2819 GCA_043750715.1 Pseudomonadota bacterium
CGCCCTGCTTTTGATCGAAGTATTCGCCCTGCCAGGAGTTGAGGGCCATCGGACCGGCGCCCACCAGGGCCCAAGCGGCCAGGGCTAGGAAGAGCGGTCTGAGCAGCCGGCGCAGCATCGAGATTCCTTGGGATTTCGCCCAGTTTATCATATAAATGCGTCCCGCACCGAAGGAGCCGCCATGTCGAACGCACAGTTTACCGTTCCCACGCCCCTCAACGAGCCGGTGAAAAACTTCGCGCCGGGTTCGGCAGAGAAGGCCGAGCTGAAGGCCGAACTGAAGCGCCAGCGGACGACTCCCGTCGAGATCCCCGCCGTGATCGCCGGCCGGCACCTCAAGGGCAAAGACACGGAACCCGTGACCTCGCCGCACAACCACAAGATGAAGCTCGGCTCCGCCCACAAGATCGGCGCCGAAGAGGTCCAGACCGCGATCAAAGCGGCGGTAGTCGCCCAAAAGGAATGGACCCGGATGGCTTGGGAAGACCGCGCCGCGGTGTTCCTGAAGGCCGCCGACCTCCTATCGACGAAGTACCGCGCGAAGATGAACGCCGCGACGATGCTAGGCCAGAGCAAGACCTGCTACCAGGCGGAGATCGACGCGGCCTGCGAGCTCGCCGACTTCTGGCGCTTCAACGTCCACTTCATGCAGAAGATCTACTCCGAGCAGCCCTACTCGCCCGCCGGCACGTGGAACCGCACGATGTCGCGCGGCCTCGAAGGCTTCGTCTTTGCCGTCACCCCGTTCAACTTCACGTCGATCGCGCTGAACCTGCCGACGGCCCCGGCGCTGATGGGCTGCTCCGTCGTCTGGAAGCCAGCGGCGACGTCGATGCTGTCCTCCTGGGTCGGCATGGAAATCTTGGAAGAAGCCGGCCTCCCCCCCGGCGTGATCAACATGATTTCGGGCAAGGCGTCGATGATCGGCGACGCGTGCCTCGCGAGCCCGGACTTCGCGGGAGTGCACTTCACCGGCTCGACCAATACGTTCAACAACATGTGGACGGCCATCGGCGCCAACGTCGGCAAATACAAATCCTACCCGCGCGTCGTCGGCGAGACCGGCGGCAAGGACTTCATCTTCGCTCATCCGAGCGCCGACCCCGCGGCCCTCGTCACGGCGATGGTCCGCGGTGCCTTCGAATACCAGGGCCAGAAGTGCTCGGCGGCCTCGCGCGCCTACGTGCCGAAAAGCCTCTGGGACAAAAGTGGTGGGGGCGTCCGCGACCAGCTCATCGCCCAAGTGGGCGAGCTCAAGATGGGCGACCCCGAGGACTTCACCAATTTCATGGCGGCGGTCATCGACCGCAAGTCCTTCGATTCGATCACGGGCTACATCAACAAAGCGAAGACCGACGCTGACGCGGAGATCATTGCCGGCGGCGAGTTCGACGACAAGACCGGCTACTTCATCCGCCCGACCGTGATTCTCGCCAAGACGCCGATCTACCGCACGATGTGCGAGGAGATCTTCGGTCCGGTGTTGACCGTACACGTCTACGACGACGCGAAGGTCGACGACACCGTGGCGCTCGTCGACAAGACGTCCCCTTACGCACTCACCGGCGCAATCTTCGCACAGGACCGCGGCGTCATCCGCAAGCTCACCGACGCGCTCGAGAACGCGGCGGGGAACTTCTACGTCAACGACAAGCCTACCGGCGCGGTCGTCGGCCAGCAGCCGTTCGGCGGTGCGCGCGCCTCCGGAACCAACGACAAAGCGGGTAGCGCCCTGAACCTGATCCGCTGGATGAGCCTTCGGACGATGAAGGAAAACTTCGTGCCGCCGACCGCCTATCGGTACCCCCATATGAACGAAGCGTAAAGATTAGACAAAACGGTGTGTTAGGACTCTAATCCGGGGTTGCGCCGGGGTTCGCGTTTTGTTAAAACCCAATCCGCCAAATTCTCAGATAAGGAATTACCCCATGCGCACCGTGCTGCTAATGCTCGCAATCACCCTGAGCAGTCCCAGTTTTGCCGGCGAATCGAGCCGGTCGAACGTCTCCCAAGGCCAAAACGCCCTCACCGTCATGACCCGGGACCTGAACTCGTCGAACGCGGGCACCCGCTACAAGGCGGCGCGCCGGTTCTTCTCCGGAGTCAAAGGGTTCAAAGAGCAGAATCCCGCCGGCCTGAATCAGGACGACGAGCAGTACCTGGATCTCCACGACCTAGTCGAGACCCTGTACGGCACCGCCCTCTACGACCAGGACTCGATCCGCGTCTACGCGATCAAAGGCCTCCGCCAGGTCATCGGCCTGCAGCTTCTGCCGGACCCGGCCGACGAGCATCTGATCCTGTCGATCTGGCTCGACATTCTCCACATCGCCAACGACCCGACCGAGCCGAAACCCGTGCGCCTGGCGGCCTCGGGCCCGCTCTAAAGTCCCGCGCTTTGCCGACCGAAGAGGCCTCCGAAAGGGGGCCTCATGTTTTTTGGCAAAGTCCGCTTCGTCTTCCACATGCTGAAGTTCGCCAAGGACCCGACCAACACGCCCGAGGTCTTCCGGTTGATGGACACCTTGCGCGAGAGCCTGGCGCCCTCCGAAGCGAAGACCGTCGGCGACGCCTTTCTCGCCGATTCGGATTTCCGCAAACTCTACGAGAGCAAAAACCCCGACTACCTGGCGAAGCCATACGACCTCAAGGCGTTGCTCCAATGCGCCCCCAACACGCTCGGCTACCAGTACGCGAAGATGCTGACCGAGCGCGGCTTCGACCCCGAGTTTTTCGAGTACGTGGACATCAAGACGACCGTCGACTACTTCTCGGTGCGCCTGCGAAAGACGCACGACATCTGGCACACGATCACGGGC
>JAYVBB010000287.1:0-4677 GCA_043750715.1 Pseudomonadota bacterium
CTTGGTCTTGAGCTTCTTGACGAGCTCTTCGATCGGGAACGGCAGGTCGAACTGCTGGGTCGTGGGATTGTACGTCAGATGGTCGAAGAGCGACCGCCCGACCGGAGGCAGGTCCGGTCCGGGCTCGCCGGGCTTCACCGCGTCGGTTTGCGCGGTTGCGGATCCAGCCCACAGGGCCAGGACCAGAGGGACTGACAGGGCTCTGAAGGTCCGCATCGGACGTTCCTAAAATGGGGTGTTAGCGCTGCTCGCCGGGCCAGCAGGTGTCCTCGGCTTGCGGGGCCTGACCGTCGGCGGGACGGGTCAGCGTGAAGTTCAACACGAACACGCGGTCGAGGTAGGCGCGGCCGAGGTAGAAGCCGTCGTGGATCATGCGGATCTCGTCGCGGATTCTCAGACCGTCACGGCTTGCGATCGAGTCGATGATTGGGTTGTACTCTTTTATGTCGGAGGAACGGTAGTAGTCGATGATCACCGATTCGCGGCGCGA
Source organism: Pseudomonadota bacterium (assembly GCA_043750715.1). GTDB lineage: Bacteria > Bdellovibrionota_B > Oligoflexia > Oligoflexales > CAIYRB01 > CAIYRB01. Next base: position 491 of record JAYVBB010000287.1, read on the forward strand.
GTCGAGCAGAGAGTTGCCGCAGAAGACTTTGGCCGGGAAACGTTGCTGCACGGCCTGCGTCGAGCTGAAGATCTTGGCGATCGTGACGTCGATCGCCTTGTTTTCGGCGAGCTCTTTCGCCTTCTGGAACAGCGTCTTCTCGACCGGGCGGGACGACTCGGCGATCGCCTTGAGGAAATCGATGGCGACTTGCTTGGCTTCCGGACCGATCTGGTTCAGGAGCATCTTGCGGTCGTTGTAGAAGGTCTTGCCCTTCCAGATCGACATGGCGAACTTCTTCACGCCTTCCGGATCCAGGTTGACCGTCGCGGGAGCGGTCAGGCGGGCCAGCGATTGGGCGGCGTACTCGAAGTTGCCTCCTTTGCCGAGAACCACCGTGCCGGCCATCTTGCCGCTCGGGATCGGTCCGGCTTTGGCGCAGGCGAAAGTCCGGTCCAGGCGTTCCTGGTCCCAGCCTTCGATCGCTTTCGCGTCTTTGGCCGCGTCGAGCAGTTCGTTGCAGCCGCCGTCGGCTTCGAACTTCGCGAAGTCGGGATATTGCTTCTCGTCGAGCGAAGGCTCGGTGGCGAGAGCGAGAGAGGAAAAATTCAAAGCCGAGAGGGCGAAGATGATCTTGATTGGCATCATGGAACGAAACCTCATGGGTTGAGACTCCCGAGTCTTGGGTCGTTTAGAACAGCTTGAGATATTCGATCAGGGCCTTCTTGTCTTCGGGCGGGAGATCCGCGCCGAACTGGTGACCGCGGTCTTCCGCCGTGTCGATGCAGTTCGAGTATTGGTTCTTCGTCACGAAGTCGACGAAGTCCTGAGGAGACTTCGTAAAGCCCTGCACCGTCGCCTGCAGATTCTTGTATCTCTGGCTCGCGGTGCCGTTCGAGAGCTTGCCGACCTCGCCTTTGACGAGCTTGTTGAGGTTCATGCTGCCCACGACCCGGGTCGGCGTGCCCTTTTTGATCTTCGCAGACAGGGCGCCGAGCGAGATTTTGCCGTCTTCCTGGAGGACGTCGACCTTCTTGCCGCGTTTGTCCGGGTTCAGGAGGGCTTCCATCGACTCTTCGTAGAGTTTGACGCGGCCTTCGACGCTGACGAGGTTCCGGTCCATCTTCGTGCAGTCGTTCGCGTACTGCTGATTGAAGGGCTTGCAGAGCTCGTTGCCGAGGCCGTTGTTATGAAGGAACGGGGCCTGGGTCCAGAGGCTGAGTAGCGAAATGTTCCTGTAGTAGCCGCGGCCGCCGGCGTTGTCGCCCGCGAGCTCCGGCACGTCCACCGCCTTGTTCACGTTCGGGCGGGCTTTGTAGACGCTGGTCGAGAACTGATCCCACACGTGGTCGGCCATGTGGTTCGAGTGGAGCGAGCGGCAGCGGTTGGTCAGGACTTCGTCGACGGCGGTCAGCTCTTCGTTGCCGAGCCAGTCTTTACGGACTCCTTTTTCGTCCGCTTCGAGGAAGTCGAGGCGGCCGTAGAACTCCTCGGGCGATTCGCCTTCGCCGGGCTTCTGGCTGGAGTGGCAGCGGGCGCAGGTCTGGGCGAAGACGAGGCGGCCTTTTTCTTTCGTGTCTTCCGGGATCTTCTCGACGATGGCCTTGCCGGCCGGCGTGTCCTTGAGGTCGGTCGGGGCGCCCATCGGGCCGGCGAAGAACTTCAGGACTTTCAGGTAGTGCTTGTCGAGGGCGCGGTAGGCGCCGCAGTCGCGTTTGCACTGGTTGATGTCGAACGGAGACTGGGCGGAGCCGCGGCCGTTGACAGTGCGGTTGTCTTTCAAGTGGTTGAGCCAGCACTGCTCGGCGCAGAGGCCTTCGTTGACGTAGACACGGAGAATGGCGCCGGAGCCGCCGACGTCGTCTTCGCCGCCTTTGAGGATGCCGAAGCCGTCGGGAAAGGTGGCGCCGCGCTTCATGCAGTCGTTCGGGTTTTCGACCGTGGCGGGGCATTCGCGCGTGAAGGCCGGGCGCTGCGCGATGTTGATGATGGCGTTCATCGTACCGGGGTTGTCGACGCCGTCATGCGGGTGGGCCGAGGTGTCGACCGCGCCGGGCCTTGAGTGGATGACGGTTTGCCATTCGACGGTGTCGGATTTGAGGCCTGAGGCGATGATTTCGGAAACCATGGCGTACTGGTTGCCGACGAGACCGTGCAGGTTCTCGTACTTCGGATGCTCGGGATCCGCCGGCGGGTTGTTCGGATTGAACGCGATGTGGCACGAGCCGCACGCGGTGCCGATCATGACCGGCGGCTCCATGCTGTCGTCGAAGGGGTCGAAGCCCTTCCAGCCGTCGTGCGCCGCCCAGGCTTTCTCGTCGAAGCGGGGGTTCGGGAATTTCTGGTAACCCATGGCGCCGGACGAGGTGCCGAAGGCGAGCTCGCAGTCCAGCTCGTCGTAGCTGCCGCTGACGGTACAGCCCGGATCCTTCCAGGCGCGGTCTTTTTCGGATTTGCCGATGGCGGCGAGCAGGCCGCTCGGGCCTTCGTCCCCTTCGCAAACGTCCATGAAGTAGCTGGAGGCGTCGCCCGGGCGGCAGTCCGGGTCGTTGATCAGGCCCCAGGTCTTGAAGCGCTCGTTGCGTTTGTCGGAGCGGAGGACGCGGTACCAGTCCTGCGGCACGCCGATCTTCACGCCCACCGAGTGGGTGTGGAATTTGAAGTTGTTGGCGGCCTTGTACCAGATCAAGCGGCCCATTTCGACCTCGGAGGTCGCGGCGGCGCCGCCGTCAGCGGCTTTTAGGCTCGAATCCTGGCGTGGTTTGCACGCGGCGAACGACCCCAAAAGGCCCAGACCGAGAACGAAAAACGCCCTGTATGGATTCACGTGACTCTCCATGATGCAAGGTGGAGGATCCCCGACAAAGGACGCCTCCGCTGATGACTTTTAGCGATTAAGAAGTCCCTAAATTCTATCACAGGGCCGCTGGCGGAACCCAGGCGCGGCACCCCGTGGAGGCTTCCGGACGTCTACAGTCGCAATCTTCCTCTAATTTCTGGTAAGTTTTGGCATTCGCCCAAAGTCTGGAGCCAGGTACGACATGGAATCTCAAAGCAAAGCGCAGCTGCATGCCTTCGTCGCGGTGCTCGTCTTCTTCATCTTCATCGCCGCGAAAATGATCATGCCGTACCTATCCGCGATCCTGATGGGCGCCGTCATGTCGGTGCTCGCGAAGCCGCTGCACCGCCGTCTCGTCGCTCGCAAGATAAAGCCGACGCTCGCCGCGACGATCATCACGATCGGCATCATCATCGTCGTCATCGGCCCGATTTTGAGCTTCATCACTCAAGCCGTGAAGCAGGCCATCGTCCTCGGACATTGGGTCGCTGACTCCGAGACGTTCACGGTCACGTTTCACTCGGTGCTCGAAAAGCTCGCTGCATGGGCTCCGATGAATCTCGTGGTCGATGACGCAAAGGACCTCGAGCAGTCGATCCGCGAGATCTTCCAGCATTCGACCTCGACGGTGACGACGATGGTCGTCGAGCTCGCCAAAGGCGTTCCGAACGCCGTACTGCAGCTGTTTCTCGCGGCTCTCGCCTGCTTCTTCTTTCTGATCGACGGTCGCCGGTTCTTCGTCTGGATCGCCAACAAGACCCCGATCGATCCGGAGATTCGCATCAAGGTCTCGGGGTCCTTCCGCGACACGGCGATCTCGGTCGTATGGGCCAGCATGGCGGCCGCGGCGACGCAGGCTACCATCATGCTCATCGCATTTTCCGCGCTCCGCGTCCCGGCCGCGGCCCTCGCCGCCGGCGCCACCTTCATTTTCGCCTGGATCCCGTTGCTCGGCTCGGGGCCCGTGTGGATCTCGGGGGCGCTCTATCTGCTGATCAACGGCATGCAGGGCAAGGCCATCGCCATGGTCGTGATCGGCATCTTCACCAGCCTGGTGGACAATTTCGTGCGTCCGCTCGTGCTCCGCGGCCGGGGCGAAATGCACCCCCTCGTGAGCCTGGTCGCCATCTTCGGCGGCATCCAGATGTTCGGGTTGTTTGGCGTCTTTTTCGGACCCATCCTGGCGGCCATCGTCATAACGCTCCTGACGGTCTGGCCTATGGTGGGTAGACGCGGCGGATTGCCGCTGCCCGAGGCATAACACCCGCATGCGAATACTCCTGTTTATGAAATCAGCGCGAAGCCTTTCGGCTCGGCGTTGGCAAAACTTTAACGAAAGCTGTATTCATCGGTAATTTCTTGCTATTGG
>JAYVBB010000288.1:0-1954 GCA_043750715.1 Pseudomonadota bacterium
TCGACCACGATACGACGAGCGGCGCCACCATCTCGACGCAAAACGCGGCCCAGGTCCGCTGGGGCGGCGACCAGACCCTCGTCAACTTCCTCGGCATGCGCGTCTTCGAGCCGGCGGCCGGCACGGTCAAAGGCGACATCAACGACAACGGCGACGACAACCCGCTGGTCGACGTGAGCTTCCAGGTCTCAGGGCTGTCAGCCATCAATTACACGGTCGAAAATACGGGCCAGGGCTGCAAGCCCAAAGCGCCTTAGAGCGAAGTCACCTTGAAGACGTAAGTCGTCCGTGGCGGCACGTCGCCGAGGAAAAGCCCGCTCGGGACGCCGGCGGCCTTGTGCAAAGCCGTGCCCGGCATGCCGTCACCCGGAATCGCCGGGTCGTGGGGCACCCAGTCCTTGCGCGAGAAGACCTCTTTGAAGAGGTAGCGGTGGTCGCTGTTCTCGATGCCGAGAGCGCGCAGCGCGCCGAACGTGTCTTCGTTGTCCCGGACCGACAGGTGAATCGTCGCCTGGTGCGCCACGAACGGATCGCCGTTGGTCACGACGAGGTAACGGTCGGTGCCCTGGTACCGGACGTAGGCGTTGATCCACTTGCTCTGGTCTTTGGAGTAGTTCGCTCCGTAGAGGTCGATCATCGTCGGCGCCGCCGTCTTGTGTGCGGCCGCGAAGGCGGGACGGCGCTTGAGCGCGAGCAGATCCTGATAGCGCTTGCGGAAGTCCGCCATCCACTGCGGGCGGGTGCCGTTGATCCATAGGCGCGTTTGCGACTGGTAGATGAAATCGAAGATCGACGTCTTGCCGTTGTCCCCCGCGTAAGGTCCGAAGACGCTGGCGTCCTCCTGAAGCTCCTGGCCGCCGTGGATCAGGAAGTGGCCGGGCAAGAGGCCGAGATAGGCCGAGTAGGCGAGGCCCAAGTCGGCGCGGTCCGAGCGCTCGAGCCACTGCGCGAAGTTCCGCGAAGCGACGCGCTGCTCGTCATGGTTTTCCATGTAGTGAGTGAACATGAAGCCGCGGCCCACGACGTTGCTCGCGAGCGACGGCGAATGAAACGGCGCGGCCGCCGCCATGTCGCCCGGGCGCTCCACCTGGCCGTGCATCTTCCAGTACATCTCCGAGTCGTAGACGGAGTCGAAGCCAGCATCGAGCATCGAGTAGTAGGAAAAACCCGGGAGCCGCATGCGCAGATCGCCTTCGTATGCTTCGGCCAGCAGGAAGGCCTGCGGCTGCACGTCCCTCAGCTCGGCAGAGAAGGTGCGCCAGAACTCGATCGGCACGGCGTGGGCATAGTCGACGCGGAAGCCGTCGACTCCCTTTTCCAGCCAGTATTTCGCCACGTCGATCATCTGGTTCCAGGTGCGCGGGCGCGGATCGTAGCTGGCGCGGCGAACACGCAGGTCCCAGCCGTAGTTGAGTTTCACCGTTTCGAACCAGTCGCCGGCCGGCGGATTCGGGGAAACGATGTCGTTGCCCGTGACGCGCGCCGGCACTTCCAGCTGCACGCCTTGCGCGAAGATGTCGGTGTCGAAGACTCCGTCGGCTCCGGCCGCCGTCTGCGCGGGAGGCGTGAACGACGTGCCCGGCATGTAGTAGTAGTTGTTGTCCCGGTCGAACTCGCGGTCGGTCCGGTCGCCGCGGCCGAAGTCGAGGTGCTGCTTGCACGCGACGTCCGTCCGGTGCATGCGCGCCGTATGGTTGGCGACGAAGTCGATCAGGATGCGCAGGCCGAGCGCGTGGGCGCGGTCGATCAGCGCTTCGAAGTCGGCCATCGTGCCGAGCTCGTCGGCGACGTCCCAGTTGTCGTAGATGGCGTAGTAGCTGCCGGCATCACCTTTGACGACGTCTGGATCGGTTTGCGTGCGGGAAGCGTGCTCGAGCACGCCCGTGAGCCAGAGGTAATCAGCGCCTAGGTCGCGGATCTCCGCCAAGCGGTCGCTCGTCAGGTCGTTGAGTTT
>JAYVBB010000289.1:0-3581 GCA_043750715.1 Pseudomonadota bacterium
GCCGGCGGCGATGAGCGCGATGTTGCCGGTCTTCGCCTCGCCCTTGCGGAGGCAGACGCTGTGCTCCGGCTTCGCGACCGGAACGGCGTAGGCGTGGGCCGCCAGATCGTTCAGCAGGAAAACCGGGCAACCAAGCCAGGCGGAGATCTGATCCGCGTCGACCGTCCACGGCAGGTTCGTCAGCTGCACTCTGCGGCCCAGCACGGGGCCCGCGAGGCCGATTGCGGCAGCACAATAGGTGCCGGGCTTGGGTCTCTCGCCGAAATGGGATTGCAGCAGCTCGGCCAGGCCCGGATGGTCCTTCGACGCGTAACGACGCACGTCGCCCTGCGGCTCGAGCGCGCCTCTTGCGGCAAAAGTCGCCACGGCGACCTTGGTGCCGCCGATGTCCAGGCTCAAAATCATGGCGGGACTTTAACAGAAATAGTCGCTGCGGCGAAAGCGCCATTGAGGTAACAAAGAGTCATGACTCTGAAAGTCAGCCTGGTCATTCCCGTCTACAACGAAGCCGGTCATCTCGCCGAGTTCCTGGGTCAAATCGACTCTCTGACGCTCGACGTGCAGACCGAGCTGGTGATCGTGGACGACTGTTCGACGGACGGCTCCGGCGAGATCCTCGACAAGTTCCACTTCCGCTCTCCCGTGATCCGGTTCCGGCAGCCGAAGAACCAGGGCAAGGGCGCGGCGATCCAAAAGGGCCTAGAGCTCGCGACCGGCGAGATCATCGGCGTCCAGGACGCCGACTTCGAGTACGACATGCGGGACATCCCCGCCCTGATCCAGCCCTTGCTGGAAGACCGCGCCGACGCCGTCTTCGGCTCGCGCTTCAAGAAAAACGCCGAGCAAGTGCACCGCACCTACCACTATCTGGTCAATCGCATCCTGACCCTGCTCAGCAATCTCTGCACCGGTCTTTATCTGACCGACATGGAGACCTGCTACAAGTTCTTCCGCCGCGACCTGATCACCAACATCAGCCTTGAATCGAAGCGCTTCGGCTTCGAGCCGGAAGTGACGGCCAAGATCGCGGCGCTCAAGCTCCGCGTCGTCGAGCTGCCGATCTCGTACTATCCCCGCAACTACCTGCAAGGGAAAAAGATCACCTGGCGCGACGGCGTCGCCGCTTTGAGGCACATTCTGTACTTCAATTTCGCGGTGAAGCCCCAGGATTTCATCAAGAAGTCGCTGCCGGAGAAGTACAAGCCCAAAGGCTCGCACTGGCTCTAGATTTCCAGCCGTGTCTGCCGAGCCGGCGAGGGAGAAATAGGCTGCGCCGCGCCTGGGAATAACGGAGTTCGTCACTTCCAGCGGCGCGTAGCGACGCGCTGGGAGTCTAAGACCGGTCGTCCGGCCGGCCGATGCACTCGTAGTGGAAGCCTTGCGCTTTCACGTCCGCGAACGAGTACTGATTCCTGAGGTCGAATACGACTTTCGACCGCATCATCGTCTTTGCCTTGTCCCAGTTGGGGCGACGGTACTCGCTCCACTCGGTCAGCAGTACCAGGGCATCCGCGTCTTTCAGCGCGTCATACGCGGACTTTGCGTAGGTCAGTCCCTGCAGCGCGCCGACTTCGGAGGCGAAGTTCTTCGCTCCTTCGGGATCGTGGGCCGACACCGTGGCGCCGTGCTTCACGAGGTACTCCACGATCGTCTTGGCCGGGGCTTCGCGGACGTCGTCCGTTCCCGGCTTGAATGCCAGGCCCCAGACGGCGACGTGTTTGCCTTTGAGGTCGCCGAAGTGGGCTTTGATCTTGGCCGCGGCGAATTGCTTCTGCGCGTCGTTGGCGCTCGTCACGGCGGTCAACACTTCGAGGCGGACTCCGTGTTCCTCGGACGTCTTGAGCAGGGCTTGGACGTCTTTCGGGAAGCACGAGCCGCCGTAGCCCGGGCCGGCGTAGAGAAACTTCTTGCCGATGCGGGCGTCGGACCCCATGCCCCGGCGTACGTTGTCGATGTCGGCTCCGACTCTTTCGCAAAGACGCGCCAGCTCGTTCATGAAACTGATCCGCGTCGCCAGCATCGCGTTGGCGCCGTATTTCGTGAGCTCCGACGAATGCCGGTCCATGATCATCAGCTTGCCCGGGTCGTCCATGATGAACGGGCGGTACAGGTCGCGCAGCGGACGCTCGGCAGCGGAGTCTTCGACTCCGGCGACGATGCGGTCGGGACGCATGAAATCCTCGATCGCCGTGCCCTCTTTCAAGAACTCGGGATTGGATGCGACGATCAGCTTCAGCGACGACGAACGTTTCTTCAACTCGCCCGTCACGGCTTTCTCGACGGCGTCGCAGGTCCCGACCGGGACGGTCGACTTGACGATGACCAGCATGTCGTTCTGAGCCTTGGCGCCGACGTCCTTGGCCACGGCCTTGACGTATTGGAGGTCGGCCGAGCCGTCCTCTCCCGGGGGGGTGCCGACCGCGATGAACACGACCTCGGCGCCTTTGAGGGCCGAGCCGAGATCGGTCGTGAAGGAAAGGCGCTCGTGCTCGGTGTTGCGCTGCATCAACCCGTCCAGGCCGGGCTCGAAAATCGGCGGCTTACCACCGCGAAGTTTTTTGACTTTGTCTTCATTGTTGTCGACACAAATAACGTGATGGCCTACGTCCGCGAGGCAAACACCCGTGACCAACCCGACGTATCCCGATCCCACAACCACGATTTGCATGCCCTGCCCTCAAACTTGTGGAGATATTATCTATACTTGCCCTCCTGCTCGGCGGCAACCGCTGGATTGCTTGCGCGAAGCAGCCGATGCTATACTGCCAAGGACGACTCTTTTAATCCTTTCAGACGCTTGTGGTTGGTATGTCCGACGATAAGACAATCATCGCCGAGTCCCCGAATCTCACCATCCTGCAGGGCGGCCCCAAGCGCAAAAACGCCTGCCTCGTGCAGTACAGCGGGGCGAAGCTCGGTAAGCGCTATCCGTTGATCGAGCAGCAGAACGTCGTCGGCCGCTCGCCTACGGTGCAGGTGATCATCAACGAAGCCAGCGTTTCCCGCCAACACGCACGGTTTTTGCTGATCGGCGACCAGGTCGCCGTCGAAGACATGGGCTCGTCCAACGGCACGTTCGTGAACGACGTCCGCACGGAAGGCCAGGTCACCGTCAAAGACGGCGACATCATCCGCCTCGGCACCGTCCTGCTCAAGTACTTCGCGCACGACAACGTCGACTCGGTCATGCACGACAAGATCTACCGCATGGCCACGATCGACGCCGGCACGCAGATCTTCAACAAGCAATATCTGCTGGACGCCCTGGAATCCGAGTTCAAATTCAGCAAGACGTATACCCGCGAGCTGTCGATCATTTACTACGATCTCGACCACTTCAAACCAGTGAACGACAACTACGGCCACAACGCCGGCGATTTCATCCTCCGGGAAAGCGCCGCGCTGGTGAAGTCGGCGGTGCGCAAAGACGACATCCTAGGCCGCTTCGGGGGCGAGGAATTCGTCATCATCCTCCCGAACACCGACGCCCGCGTCGCCGCCGAGCTCGCCGAGCGCATCCGCCACAAGCACGAGTCGCACGTCTTCATCATCGAGTTCGAAAAGGCCGGCCAGAAGCAACG
>JAYVBB010000290.1:0-10579 GCA_043750715.1 Pseudomonadota bacterium
GGTTTCCGGCTCTTCGAGGCGGACGTGCGTATGGCTCCACACCGGTTTGAGGGGTGCCTCGGCCGGGGCTTCCGTCTTCTCCAGAATGATGCCGGAGAACTTCGGGTCGACGACGTAGCGGACCCACTGGCCGTCGAGGGCCTGCTGCGCGGCACGCTCTCTCGCGCGAATCTGCACGGCGTTCGGGATCTGCCAGCCGCAGGCGAGAACGTTAGTGTGCGAAAGGGGCGTCGTGTGCTGGGAATTGACGATGCCGGCGACGCGCGGAATGTCGTCCGGCACGCGGTCCATCATGATGATGTCGTACCATTGGATGCTGGCGGCGCTGGCTTTGTAGAGGTCGAGGTCGGCGAAGACGCGGAGGCGGCCTTTGGTTTCGCCGGCGTTCAGCGCGACGAAGTCTTTCGTCGCGAACAGCTCGTGGTTGTAGAGGCGGGGCAAAACGGCGGGGTCGATCTTGGCGACGGTCGCCTCTTGCAAGTGGTTCGCCGGCTTCAGGTAGAGCGGCAGGGTCAAGTCGAGGTTGGCCTTCACCGTGTTGAAGAAGGTCAGGAGCATCTCGTGGTCCATGTTGTCGATCTCGACGCTTTCCAGCGTGAAGAACGAGCCTTCCACGACTTCATGGAGCGCCAGGATGCCGAGGAAGTATGGCCGGTCCGGCGAGAGGTAGACGAGCTTGTTGAACTCGTCGATTTTGGAGCGCAGCTCTTCCTTCGTGATGCCTTTGATCTTCTCGGCGATGTAGTCGGCGTGGAAGAGGTACTCATCGTTGTCGATGAAGTGCGTCGTCTTGGATTCGCGCTCGACCACGACCTTCACGAAAGGGATTCCCGCCATGTTGCCGGCGAGCTGATTGAAGGCCAGGAGCGTAAGCTTGTTCGGAGTCATCGGGGGGTGTTCTCCAGAAAGAGGAGACTCGTATACCCGAAATCTTAACAGATTGGAATCATTGGCTAATTAACTGGACGGTCAGTCAGTGCTCAAAAATACGGCAGAGCCCTGAAAGGACCGGAAAAAGTCGGCGGGAAGTTTATTTCGCCAGGAGGACGTCGGCGGCCTTGAAGTCGGCGAGGCGGCGGTCTTTCTGCCGGTACTGTTCCACGATCCAGGCCTCGAGCCCGGCCTCGCCCTTGGGGAGGGAAGCGACAGAGGTCCGGCGGACGTCCACGGTGGCCTTGCGGCAGTCGCCCCGGATCAGGCCCGGCAGGGACGGGACGCCCCCGTGGTAGTACGTCGTGACGCTGTAGACCGAGGTGACGTGCTCGCTCAGTGCCGCGACCGAAGCGGCGAAACCTTTGTGCTTCGGGCGCAGGACGTACTGGAACGGCTCGAGCCCTCTTGCCTTGTCACGTTGCTGCTGCTTCAGAAGCTTGGCCGGTGTCGCGCGCGTGCCTTCGGGGAACGAGCAGAGCCACACGGGGAGCTTGTTGTCGTTGATCCGGCTGAAGACCCGCCGGATGGTGTCGGCGTCGCGGAGCCAGTTGCGCTTCAGGAACACGCAGTCGAGAAAGAGCAAGCCCCAGCCGATTCCGGGCACGTACTTCACGACGTCTTTGACCAGCCACTTCATGTGGCATACGCGGCCGCGCGGCATAGCCAGAGCCATCAAGAGGACGATGTCGCCCATCTCCTGATGGTTGTTGATCACGATCGCGTTTTCCCGCGCAGGAATGGGGTCGCCCGTGACGACGATTTCCATGCCGTCGACCGTTTGCAGCGCCCACGCCCAATAGCTCCAGATCCCGCCCGCGACCCTGGTGTTCAGGTCGCGGAACAGCGGCTTCGAGAAGGGCAGCACGACGATCGTCATCATCTGCAGAATTTGCGATAGAAGCAGCGGGAGGAACGTCGCGAAGAGGACGATGGGACCCCAGATCCAGATGCGTACGAAGTCAGGTAGCCGGCCGATCACTTGAGTCCTTAGGGGTCGAAAGTCACGTCTGCGCGTCCGAGGTGGATCCGGTCCTCCAGCAGTACCCGGCAGGTGATCCGGTGGATGCTCGAAGGCGGCGGCAGGTTGTGTTTGCAGGAGAACGTGCGGAAGCCGTTGGCACCGTCGTCCACTCCCCGGACGGATGGCAGCGTGATCCGGTCGATGACCTGATCGTCTACCAGCCATTCATGGGTAACGGGCGACATGACTCCGCTCGGCGAGACTACGGGCGTCAGGCAACAGACGTCAAGCCCTTCAGCCAAAGCCCTCTCCAGCTTGGCTTTGGGGGTTTTCCGGGACCACGCGTCGCCGAGGCTTCGACCCTGCCGCTCGGTGCCGATCGCCGGTTTGTTGAGCCAGACGGAAAGCAGCGGCACGCGGATCCAGGAGCCGAGATGGGCCTGGATGACGACGACGAGAATGACGCCGAGGCAGGGAAGAAAGTGGACGGCGCGCGGCCGCTTCAGCTGCACGAGCAGCTCCCAGGGGAGGATGCTCAGAATCGCGACGGCCGACAGCACCGGGTAGTAGAGGCCGAGACGCTGTGGAAAATAGACGGCGAAAGCGAACGACGTCGCGATCACCGCGCTGAAGCTCCGCACGAGCCCCGTGTACCAGGAGCGGCGCGACAGGCGGAACCACCAGCGGTCCACGAGGCTCGACGCGACGACCGCGACGGCGAGGCCGAGCGTGATCCACGCCTGGGCGAGGAAGAGCAGAGGAATGCAGAACATCATGATGTACTGGATGCAGAACTGCGTGACGGTGACGACCATGCCTTCGACGACGTAGGCCTTCTCGATCAGGACGTCGCCGAGCTTCAGCTTCGTCTCGGGCGCGTCTTCCTCGGCGAGTTCGAGCTCGCGGCGGTTTTTGGCCTGGCGCCGGCGGGCGTATTCCATCCACGTGCGAAAGGCGATCGATACCAACACCAGGGCGGCGAAGTAACCGACGAGCCGCGCCGAGTGGGCATAGTCGCGCGTGATCGTGAAGGCAGTCGACAGGCCCCAGAGCATCGAGAGAAAAGAAAGGACGAGGATGCCGCGCCCGAGGCGCTTCGCGATTCTCGCCCAGAGCGCCTCGACTTTTTCGATTACGTGCAGCACGCGGTCACGGCTCGGCCATGATGGTCAGAATTTTACCGTCGTTTTCCTTCGACACGGCGACTTTCGAGGGGACTGAGTATCCTTCCAGTAGAACGCTCAAGACGTAATTCTGGTCAGCGTACCGGATCCATTGATAGGCGTCGGCCTTGATCGTGGTCAGCAGTTTGGTGTCGGCGCAATCGGCATCCGCCGGCTCGCAGGCGGAGGAGTTGACTTCGATTTCGGCGAGGCCTTTCAGCTCGACGCCGCTCTTGGAGTTCTGGAATTTGAAGCTCACCTGATAAGGACAGTCCTCGCCTTCGAGGCAGATCGACAGCGTATCGGCCGTCGGCTCGGCGATGCTGCCGAACCCTTCACCTTTTTCGAAGTCCCCGCTGCCGGGACGACGGAAGACGACGGAAGTGCCGGTGCCGACGAATCCCCCGGGCGGCAGCGAATCGCAGAAACCCGAAACGTTGACGGCGAGGACGCCGCTCGGCGTGCCTTCCATCGTGATCGAGAACGAGCCGTCTTCGTTGACTGCTCCGCGGCCTTTGACGTCCGCGCTGAAGGCCGATCCTCCGCCGACGATCTCATTCAACGAGTCTTCGGAGAGTTCCTGCAAGCAGGCTTCATAGGTTTGGGCCTGTCCCGCGAACTCGACGGCACCGGGATCGCCGCTGACGGTGGTGTTGCCACCGTTCTCCGAATAGCGAACCTGATTCGGGTCGACGAGGTAACCGACGACGCCTTCCCCCTGCTCCGACGGGCGGGGTTTGTCGTCCCCTTTGCTTTTGTTGTTCGTCGAACTCTTGTCGCCAAACGACCCGCTGTTGCAGGAAGAGGCAACGAGCGTGAACAACATGAGGCTAATCAATCTTTTCATAGTACTCCCTTATCGGCAGATCCCGGCGAGACCTGAAGCGGGGCAGGGCCTTGGCCCCACCCCGCTTTAGTCTGTGAATTAGGTTACTTGTCGCCTTGGAAGAGGATCGCGATGTCGACCGAAGTCTGCTTCTTCTCTTCGACCTTCTCCATGAACAGGGGGATCAGGCCGCCGAGCGAGGCGTCCACGAACGTCGTGCCGGAGTAGCGAAGCTCAAGGTCGGACGTCATCAGGTTCGCGGTGACTTGGTACTGCGAGTTCGCGTCGACCGCAAGCGAGAGGTACGCGTTGCCTTCGCAGGTGTAGGGGAAGACGATGCGCGCGATGAGCGGTTGTTCGACTTCGTAGCCGCTGTCTTTGTAGTCATTGTCTTCGGAGTCGCTGCCTTTGTCGTCGCTGCCCTTGTCGTCGCTGCCCTTGTCGTCGCTGCCTTTGCCGTCGCTGCCTTTGTCGTCGCTGCCTTTGTCGTCGCTGCCTTTGTCGTCGCTGCCTTTGCCGTCGCTGCCTTCGTCGTCGCTGTATCCGCAGTAGCCTTCACCGTCGATCTCGGTCGAGGTCGAGGTCGAGGTCGAGGTCGAGGGCGACGGCTCGTCCTTGTCGCTTTCCTCTTCGTGTTTTTTCAGGTCGAACTTGCCTTTGCTTTTGCATTCGACGCTGACGGTTTCTTCCGACTCTTTTTCTTCGTCCCAGCCCTGCGTGGCCGGCTGGCCTTGCAGGTAAACGAGGACTTCGAACACGCCTTTGACGTTGCCTTTGAAGTCTTCTTTGTCCTTGATCGTTTCACCGTCGCAGGAGAGCGACAGGAGTTCGCTGCCGAACTGGCTGTCCATGTCGTCGAAGTGGTCCCACTCTTTGACCGGAACCGCGGCGCCTTCGTCTTTCATGTCTTCGGGCAGGCCGAGCTGCATGCGGGTGCCGGAGTCGGGGCCTTCGACCGCTTCGCCTTTGGCCGGTTGCTTGTCGTCTTTCTCGTCTTTCGGAAGAGAGAGCTTGCCCGAGCACGCCGAGAGCGCGAAGAGGGTGCTGACGAGCAGGGACGCGAAGCTGAGTCCTTTAAAGCCATTCATAGGGACCTCCCAAAGTTTTTCGTTTTGCTTGCCGTTCTGAGTTAGTCATTGCAGCGAACGTGCCAGATATTAAGTTGTTGTTTTTACAGGGTTTGATGGCGAAATGGGGCGACGAAAGTTTCGACTTTACGAAATAACTCCAATGCCACGAAGATATAACCATCTGTAATTAATTATTAATAATGCTGTCTGGATTTTTGTCACGACTCAGAGTTGAGTTGAAGCGACGTAACTTTTATAATACACTGTTTATAATGGTTAATTTCACAAAGTCATTTCGCTGGACCCAGGGGCAGGTCGATCAGGAGAAGGCGCGCGTCAAACGCGAGCTGGATCGGGCGACGAAGGAAGGCGAACCGGCCAGCCGCCTCGAAGCCGCTCGCCAACGCCTCGCCACGCTCGCCAACGACGACACCAAACGCGGGCGACTCCGCCGTTACATCTACGCGATGTCGGCCCTGGTGCATCACGAGCGCTACGGCGGGCTCACCCCGCGCGAAGTCGAAGACCTCGTAACGTTGACGCACGCCATCCTGCAGGTCCAGGGCATCAGACCGCGGGCGTCCCGCCTGGCTTCGCTGTTCGGCGACGTCCACCAGATCCGTAGCCAGATCTTCCGGAAGGAAGCGGAGCCGTGGCGCGCCGCCTGGGAGCATCAGCTGGCGCTCCAGCTGGCGGGCGAATTCCCGAGCGGGGGTTTGGGCTTTCAGCTGCTTGCCGCGGGAAACCGTTCGCTTCGCCTGGGGCACGCCGAGCTGGCGGCAAGCCAGTTCGAAGAAAGCGCGAAGGAACCGCTGCCTCCGGAGCCCGAAGGGCGGCGCGAGCTCGGGCGCATTCACGCGGCCTGGCTGCAAGGCGATCTCGCCGGCGCGCGGGCCCGGCTCGCCGACGCGCTCCGGCGCGGCTTTCCCGAGGCGATCCGGAAGGAGCTTCTTTGGCACGAGTTCGTCCAGCGCTCGACGGCGTCCGGCGACTTCTCGCCGCTGTTTGCCGCGACGCGGCGCGGCGGTTCCCACCATGACGCGACGTACGTGCTCGAGGCCTGCTACTGGGCTCTCGCGACCGAATCACGAGATTACCTGGAGCGGCTGCCGAGTTTGCCGGCGATGCGACGAAGCCAGTCGCTCCGGCCGCAGCAGCATGGTCTTTGGTACGAAGCGGCGACTGCGCTCCAGGAGTGCTACGACCACGGCGTTCCCCTACCCCTGAGGCTCAAGTCATTGAGCGAAACCCTGGACCGGCGGAGCGAGCTGCTGACGATCGACAAGGAGCTGCTGCTGCTCGCCGCGGCGGCGCGCTGGCTCGCGCGCAGCAAATCGTCGTCGCTTGCTCTACTAGTCTTCAGCGAATACCGGGCACTGTGCCTGAAGCTTTCCGGCGGTAGACAGGAAGATACCCTGGGCGTCCTCGGCGACATGCGCCAAAGATCGTGGTCCAGCGTCTACCGACCTAGTTCTCGATGACCTGGTCGGCGACCGGGTCGGCGATCTCGACCTCGCCGTCGAAGACGAAGCGGAAGTCGCCGATCACGAAGTCGTCGCGGTCGCCGGCCGTCACCGAGCCGCCGCCCGCCCATTTCGGCGAGTAGAGCTCGAGCGTGTAGCTGCCGGCCTTGAGGTCGAGCGTCGGCACGGCGAAGTCGCGGCTGTAGGTCGGGATGACGTCGTCGAAGAGCGCCACCGGAGAACCGTCCCGCACCTTTACCGTGTTGACGGAGCGGTTGACGCCGCAGATGTGTCCCACCGAGACGGCCAGCTTCGTGTCGGTCTTCACCGTGATCGTGAACGAGAGGGACGAGCCGCTGAGCCCGATGTTCTGCAGCTGCTCGTCGCAGTAGTGCCCTTGGTTTTCGTAGGAATCGTCGCCGAGCTGGTAGTCGTCGTTCTTGCCGAATTCCTTGATGTTCGGCCCGGGCGCGCCGGTGCCGGGATTTTTCCCTTCGCCGCCGTTCTCACCGGAAGCTTCGATCGGAGCATAGAGGGACGCTGCTTTGTTTTTCTTTTTCAGCGTGAGCTTCACCTTCAGTAGCTCGATGCCAGTGCGCGGCACGGCGATCGTCATCTGCCAGGCGGAGCCGGCCGCACCGGGAGCGAACGTCGCCGACAGCGACGACAGCTCGATGTTGAAGATGTCGAGGATCGTCCACTTGGCTTCGTCATACGTCGAGAGGTCGATCGACTTTTCCCCGACTTTGGCGACGCAGCCGGCCGTGACGTTGGTGTCGTCGTTCGGGAGGGTGTCGTCCTGTCTACAGGTGAGGAACGCCCCGGAGACCATTACCGGCTCTTCCGCCGGGTCCGATTCCTCGTCGTCGTCGGGATTGCCGAGATCTTCTTCCTTGCCCTTTTTGGACTCGCCCGAAGAGTCTTTCTTCGTGCCTTTGCCGCCCACGGCCGTGCCGCCGCCCGCGAACTGGCTGCCCGTGCAGCCGGTCAGAGCAAAACCAAGCAAGATCATAGATATGGCAAATCGCATGCTTGCCTTATCGGCAACTTGCGTGATTTCCCTTAGATCTTTTGGACCGTCGGGAAAAAGGTCAGTGCAATTCGCCCAGAACGTCGCCAACGAGATCGTAGTCGTGGGACGCCTTGATGCGGACCTGCTGAATCTGGCCAGGCTTCGCCGGGCCGTCCTCGAGGTAGACGACGCCGTCGACTTCCGGGGCCTGGGTGATCAGGCGACCCTGCCAGACGAGCTCACTTTCCGGGCTCGGGCCTTCCACGAGCACGGGCAGCACTTTGCCGACGTAGCTCTTCATGTGGGTCCGCGAGACTTCCTTCTGGATTTCCATGAGCTCCGCCAGGCGGGCGGCTTTCACGTCTTCGGGGATCTGGTCCTTCATGCGGCCGGCGACGGTGCCTTCCTCCTGGGAGTAGGAGAAGCAGCCGAGGTGGCGGAACTTCATCTCGCGGACGAAGTCCTTGAGTTCTTCGAAGTCCGCGTCCGTTTCGCCGGGGAAGCCGACCATGACGGAGGTGCGGATCGCGAGCTCCGGAATCCGGTCGCGCACCCGGTTCATGATCTCACGGAGCTGGTCGCGCGTGATGTTGCGGTTCATGCGCTTCAGGACGTTGTCGGACGCGTGCTGAACGGGGATATCCAGATATTTGACGACCTTCGGCGAGGTCGCGAGGAACTCGAGGAAGGCGTCGTCGATGTGTTCCGGATAGACGTAAAGGCAGCGGATCCATTCCAGGCCGTCGACCTTCACGAGTTCCTGCAAGAGCTGGAAGAGATTCACGTCGACCAGATCGCGGCCGTAAGCGGCAAGGTCCTGGGCGATGAGATTGATCTCGATCACGCCGCCGGCGACGAGCTCTTTCACTTCCTTGACCACGGAAGTGATAGGACGGGAACGCAGGCGGCCGCGGATCGCGGGGATGATGCAGAACGAGCAGTTGTGCTGGCAGCCTTCCGCGACTTTGACGTACGCCGAGTGCTTGGCCAGCGTGTTCACGCGCGGCATTTCCTCGTTGTAGAGGTAGTGCGTGCGCTTGGCGAAGATTTCGCCTTTGGCGGGCATGTCGTCGAGGAGCGCGCCGATGCGCGTGAACTCGTCGGTGCCGATGAACAGGTCGACTTCCGGGAGGCCTTTGGCGAGCTGCGCCTTATAGCGCTGGGTCAGGCAGCCGGTGACGACGATCTTGAGGTCGGGGTTCTTTTGTTTCAGCTCGGCGGCCGAGAGGATCGTGTCGATCGACTCTTCCTTAGCTGAGGCGATGAAGCCGCAGGTGTTGATGACGATGGCGTCGGCTTCGTCGGCGACGTCGGTCGCCTTCCAGCCTTTGCCCATCATGGTGCCCAGCATCACCTCGGAGTCGACCCGGTTGCGGGCGCAACCAAGCGAGATCAGATGGACCTTGCGGGGGCTCAAACTATTAGAAACGTTCAAACTCATTAGAACGCGACTTGTAGCATAGAAAGGTATAGAATTTCAAGCTCAATGCAGGGCTTAATCTCCGTAAACGGCAAAATCAGTCCCCCGGAAAACGCCATGGTTCCCGCCATGGATCGTGGTTTTCTCTTGGCGGACGACGTCTTCGAGGTCCTGGTCGGCTTCGGCGACAAGCTGCTGGACGTCGACCGGCACCTGGCCCGGCTCCGCCGTTCGGCCGAATTGACGCTGATCCCGGTGCCCTGGTCCGACGCCGAGCTGGCCTTCGAGATGCAAAGCCTGGCCGACCAGGTCGGCGTCCTGAAGAAGTACGTGCGCCTCACCGTCACCCGCGGCGTCGGCATGGGCGTCAGGCCGCCCAAGGACCCGAAGCCCAACAAAGTCGTGTACTGCTTCCCCGCCCCCGAAGAGGCGCCGACGACTTATGAGGAGGGACTGTCGCTCAAGCGCACCCTCAAAGTCGGCGCGGCGAAGGATGCGGCCGCCAAGACCGGCAACTACCTGCAAGGCGTGCTGGCGCTGGCCCAGGCCGAACGCGAGGGTTACCAGGACATTCTCTGGACCAACGCCGAAAGCGAAGTGCTCGAAGCGGCGACCGCCAACGTGTTCTTCCTGGCGCGCGAAGGGGACAACGTCGAATTCGTGACGCCTCCCGGCGGCAGCGGCATTCTGCTCGGCGTCACGCGCGAGACGGTCATGACGCTGCTTCGCAATGCCAAGATCCCGGTGAAAGAGCAGCAGATCTACGCCGACGAGCTGCCGCGCTTCGACGAGGCGTTTCTCTGCTCCACAGTCAGGGGCCTCGTTCCCGTGAGCCGAATCGACCGCCACCATCTGCACTCCGGCCGCGCCAACTCGACCTTCCGCCACATCGAACGCCTGTTTCTGACGTGGGTGGAAACCCAGGTGGGACGGCGCGTCGATTTTCGCACCGGGAACCCCCTGACTTCCGCAGGGTAATCTGGCGCCTTAAAGCATAAGCGGGCACGAACCGATTAGTTCCTTATGAAGCTCGCTTATATTTTCATCGGCGTCGTGGGATTGTTCGTCTCCGCGTGCAAAAGCACCGAGATGAAGGGCACGTCCTATAACTCCGGCAAAAAACGTAACGACGGCTCCGGCGACAAGAATACCGTAGAGAAGAACTCGGCGTTCAAGGACCCGAAGGGCGACGGCAACTCGTCCGACGCACTCGGCAACAACGATGGAGCCGACGCCGAAAACGGCAACGCCGACGCGGGCAATCTCGGTGGCGACGAAGCGAACGCCGACCAGGGCGACCTTTCGGCGCAGGCCTCCGTCATCGACGTGCTCCGCCTCTGCTCCAACCGCTACACCGAAGCGGCAAAAACCAATCTCAAAGGCTCGCAAGGCGGCGTCGTCGCCTCGCTGATCCCGGCCGACGGTAAGAACAAGCCGATCCATTTCCATGATGCCAGCACCGCGCAGCGCATCCGGAACGAAGTAATGAACTACGGGCGCTTCCAATTGCCGCTGGCGACCGTTCCCGGCGGCGCTTACGAACTTCATCTGTGCTCGGCGGGCTTCGCCGAATCGTGTCGCTCCGGCAAGGCCATCGCATCCGAGCCGGCGACCGCTTCGCCCGGCACCGCCGTCGGCAAGGGCCGCTTCGCCAACGTGAAGGCTTCCTTCACGCCTTTCGCGTCGAAGCCCGGCCTGATCGGTACGGCGCTCATCAACGTCAAAAAAGGC
>JAYVBB010000291.1:0-3338 GCA_043750715.1 Pseudomonadota bacterium
AGCTTCATGTAGCGCGGCGGGTTGAAGAAGTGCGTGCCGAAGAACCGCGTCTGGTACTCGGCCGGCAGCTGCTCGGCGATCGAGCCCAGGCTGATGCCCGACGTGTTGGTCGTCACCGGCACGTGAGGGCGCGCGTATTCCGCGATCTTATGGTGGATGCTCTTCTTGATGTCGAGACGCTCGATGACGGCTTCGATGATCCAGTCGCACTCCGCGAGCACCGACATGTCGTCGTCGAAGTTGCCTGGAATGACGTTCGCCAGCGAGCTCATGGAATAGAGCGGCGCGGGCTTCAGCTGCTTCAGATTTTCGACGGCGAGCACGGCGCGGGTCGAACGGAAGTTCTTGCCGACGGCTTTCGCCTGGTTTTTGTCGGCTGGCGGCTCGTTCGACGCGAGGTCGAGCAGATAGGTCCTGACTCCCGCGGCGGCCAGATGCGCCGCGATCTGCGCTCCCATGACACCGGCGCCCAGAACGGCGGCGCGTCTGATCTTGATCGTCATCTTCAACTCCAATTAGAAGCGGTGCCCCGAAATCGTCGCACAGATCTTGTCCGTCGTGAACCCGTACTCTTCCGCGAGCACTTCCGCCGGCGCCGACGCGCCGTAATGGTCGAGGCCGATGTTCAGGCCACTCAATCCCGTGTACTTGCCCCAGCCGATCGTCGTGCCGGCTTCGATGGACACGCGCTTGGTGATTCCCCTAGGAAGCACCTGTTCCTTATAGCTTGCGGGCTGTTGCTCAAAAAGCTCCCAGCAAGGCATCGAGACGACGCGCACTTTGTGGCCTTTGAGCTTGGGTGCCGCTTCCAGCGCCAGAGCGACTTCGCTGCCGGTCGCCATGATCAGCAAATCGGCACCGGGCGTGTCGTGAATGACGTAGGCACCCTTCACGGCATTGGCGACCTGATCACGGCTTAGATTTAGGTAAGGAACTTTCTGGCGGGTGAGGCAGAGCGCCGACGGCAGATCCATCGCGAGGGCGCGGCGCATCAAGGCTTCCGTTTCGACCGGGTCGGCCGGACGCATGACGAAAAGATCCGGAATGACGCGGAGCGCCATCACCTGCTCGACCGGTTGGTGGGTCGGGCCGTCTTCGCCGAGGTGGAAGGAGTCGTGGGTGAATTCGTGGATCACGCGGCATTTCTGGATTGCGCCGAGGCGCAGCGCGCCGCGCGAGTAGTCCGCGAACGACAGGAACGTCGCGTCGAACGGAATCATGCCCCCGTGCAGGGCGATGCCGTTGCAAAGCGCCGACATCGGGAATTCGCGGACTCCGAAGTTCATGTTTCTACCGGCGCGGTTTTCCGCGTCGAAGTCACCCACTTCTTTTGCGAAAGCGCCCGTCATGTTGGACGGCTCGAGGTCGGCCGAGCCGCCGAAGAGCTGCGGCAGCTCTTTGGCCCATTGCTTGATGATGTCGCCGAAGGCGTTGCGGGTCGGGATCGGCTTGGCCTTGTCCCATTTGACCTCGGAGAGCTTCTGGAAATCCTGCTGATCGAAACGCTGGGTGTACGCTTGTTTGAACGCGGGCTCGGTCATCTTCTGGTCGAAGCGGGAGCGCCAGGATTTGGCCTGGTCCTGCTTCTTGGGGAAGTTCCGGCGGAAGTGCTCGAGCGTGCCGGCCGGAACGTAGAAGTCCTCGTCCTCGGGCAGGCCCATGTTCACTTTCGTTTTCTTACGCTCGTCGGCCGGCAGCGGCGAGCCGTGCGTCTTGGAGCTGTTCTCCATCGTCGCGGCGCCTTTGCCGATTACCGTGTTGGCGATGACGATCGTTGGTCTGTCGCTGTTCTTCAGCGCTTGGTCGTAGGCTTGGCGGATCTCGCCGTGGTTGTGGCCGTCGATCGTCAGGACGTTCCAGCCGAAGCCTTTGAAGATCGATTGGTAGTCGTCGGTTTCGCACTTTTTGGTCGGACCGGAGAGCTGGATGTGGTTCCGGTCGTAGATCCAGACGAGGTTGCCGAGCTTCAAGTGTCCGGCGAGCGACGCGGAAGCCAGGGCGACGCCTTCCTGCAGGTCGCCGTCCGAGCAGATTACCCAGGTTTTGTAGTTGAAAAGGTCCTTGTCCATCGTTGCGGCTAGGTGCTGCGAGGCGACGGCGAAGCCGACCGACATCGCCACGCCTTGGCCGAGCGGGCCGGTCGTGCATTCGACGCCGGGCGTCATGAAGTTTTCCGGGTGACCGGGCGTCTTCGAGTGCAGCTGGCGGAAGTCCTTCAGATCATCGACCGTCAGCCAGCCGACCCCGTATAGCATCGTGTACTGCAGCATCGACATGTGGCCCGCGCTCAAGATGAAGCGGTCGCGGCCCATCCACTCGGGATCTTCCGGATCGAAGCGGAGGTATTCGGTGTAGAGCAGGTAGGCCAGATCCATGCTGGACATCGGGCCACCGGGGTGACCGCTGTTGGCCTTGTGGACGCCGTCGATCACGAGCCCTTTGAGAACGTTGATCAGCTGCTGGTCTTGCATGGGGGCAGGGTCCCTCGCCGAAGGGTTTATATAGGAATGATCCGATGATGGCGGGGATTATAGGGGCGAGGGTAGGGGGCTGCCACAACTTTCTAAGACTATTAGTATTATTGAAATCGACGCCGTCAAAATAGAGATTTGTATTAAATAAGGCGCGAGAGGTGTCCCTGACGAGCGGCGCCTGGGTTCAGGGGTGAGGGGGAAAAGGTTCAAAGCGTTCGATTTTTAATGTTCTTGATAGCCCGCTGAACAATCTTTGCGTCGCCACTCAGTTCCCAAAATAGAATTTCCCATCTTTTCGCAAATGGCGACGGCAGGAGATATCTGGACCACAGGGGGCGCTTGGCCCAAAACTCTGGTTCATTTTTAAGTTTGAGGATCAGGTTGAAGATGGTTTCTCCGGCCTTGTTAGGCTCAGTCTGTCGCAGATTTGCTTTGGCGATCGCTGCCCAAGGAATTACTCCGATGAACCAAGGCTTATATTCGAGCCCTTTATCGTTCAAAATGAGAATAGAAGGCCTGCTTACTGCAATTTTGACGGCTCTGACTCCCATTGCCACGAAAACGAAAACTAGTGGCCAAAACAGCCAATCTGACGGCTCGCTGCGGTCGAAGGCGAGGAAACCAACAATTGCCGCGCAAAGGACGAGAAGAAAGGGCTTTAAGAAATTCGCTCGAACCTCAAGATCGTCGTCAACGTAAAGATCGTCGAATTGCATCATCCGTTTGAGGGTCGATTCAACTCTCGAACGTAAGGTAAATGCTGACAGCCAAATCACTGTTGAGATTGCGCATAGAGCGAGGGGCCAGGGGGATTCAGGGCAGGTACGCGCGCAGATTTTTTGCATCGCGGCGGAGTGGAAGGGA
>JAYVBB010000292.1:0-12735 GCA_043750715.1 Pseudomonadota bacterium
GTGACGATCCAGCTGGTCTGCGCAACGTCCGGCATCGGGCGGGTGAATTCGAGTTTGATGTCGACGGTCTGATTCTGCGCGGCGCTGACGATGGTCATCTTGCCGGCGCCCGCGTCGTCGTTGCCGTCCCAGCTATACACGCTGCCGGGAGCGCACTTGGGGCCTTCAACGGTGACTTTGGCGTTGGGGTCCAGCTTGGCGAACGGCGACCAGTCCTTGAAGCGGTCGAGGTCGCACATGATGGTGTAGACGGCGCCCGGGTTGGCGGTCGTCAGCGTGGAGCGCTCGAACCGGTATTCATTCGGCTGCATGGACGCGGCGACGACGACGCCACCAACGACGAGAACCACGACGGCGAGAAAAATCAGCAACACCTTTTTCATGCAAAGCTACCTCCAGGAGCGAAGCTTAACACGTGTGCAGGCGCGCCGAAGCCGACTTTCGGAACTGCTCGAGCAGGTCGCCCTGACCACCAGCCAGGTCGATTGCGCCGTCGAGCGGCAGCCACTCGTAAACAAATACCAGACCCTTGTCCGCTTCGCCGGCGGTGACCGAATGGGACCAGGTTTTTTGCACGGGGCCGGTGACTTCGAGGTGGAAGACGTGGCGTTCGTGAATGGCGTTCTTGTCCCACGGCGCCTTGAACTCGTAGCGGCCGACCTGGGCCACGACGCGCAGATCCTTGAGCCCCGACTCCTCTTCCGCTTCGCGGAGGACGGCGGCCTCGGGGGATTCCGCGGCGTCCATCGTGCCGGCGGGAACCTGCAGCCCCACGAAAGGAAAGTCCCGATGACGGTGGACCAGCAGGTGCACCTTTCCTTCGATGGTGGTGGTAATGTAGGCGAGGACTTTTTTCTTCAAGGCAGGGCCAGGGTACACCAAGTGAGCCGAAAGCCAAACCTCACCCGGCGGCTGGGAATCCTCCTGGATCTCGAGGCGGCCGACCTCGAATCCAAGCTGCCCCGCCTGCTCCGCGAGCGTCTGGTCCGGGAGCTCGACCCGTTCGATCTCGACTTGGTGCGGGTCGAGCCGCACGCCAGGTTCGACGTCCGCGCGCCGGCGAAGGACGACGGCACACGCGCCGTCCTGTTCCGCGTCGAGCAGCGCCAGGAAGTACCGGAAGGCCGGAGCTGGACGGTCGTCACCAAAGATCCGGCGCTCCGAACGAATCTGAAGGAAGCGCTCCGCTGGTGGGCGAACGAGACGATCTGGGTTTCGGACAAGCCCGGCAGCATCGACCTGCCGCCCTCGCAATTCGCCAACGTGCTGCGGTACGCAACCCGGGACGGGCTTCACGTCATGGACGTGAGCCACTACGGGCTCAAGGTCATGGACCTCCTGCTGGATCTCTATCCAGACCGCGTCGGATTTCTGCCGTTCGAGTTCGAGATCTTTCCCCCGAACGAGGACGACGCCAAAAAAGCCGCTGAAGCGTGGCGCTCCGGGATCGAGAAGGCCTTCGAGGCGTTTTGCGCCGTCGAGCTGAAGAGCGACCCGGCGAAACCCTTTGCCCTGCTGCACTCGCAATATTACCGCGCGTACCTCATGCCGCATCTGACCGTCATCGGATGCTACGCGACGGAGGCCGAGACGGAAAAGGCCGCGGTGGATTTCCGCGGCCTGTGCTTCGTCGTCAATCTGAAGGCCGGATCTTACGCCAGCCGCTGGGCGGACCGTTGACTCGGTGCTAGACTGCTCGGCATGAACGAGGAGCTCAGAACCAAAAAACCGGAATTCGGATTAGTCCTCCTGTTTTCCCTGCTGTCTCCAGGCCTCGGCTTCTACTACGCCGGCAAGGACTTCGGCACGTCGCTCCGGATTGCCGTCGGCGTCGCGCTTCTCCACACCGGAATTCTTGCGCTCCCCGACCGGATGTTCGGCTGGAAGCTGGCCCTGGTCGTGTCGATTCTTTCGGCAGTTGCGCTGACCCTGACCGTGATCGTGCTGGCCCTGCGCACGGCGCTGCGCTACGACGCCCCGTGGGGGACGAAGCGCCGGTATCTCCCGTTCATCGGCGCTTTGGTGCTGCTGAGCGTGGCGCTCGGCCTGTTCGACGAGTTCAGCGACGTCCGCGCGCGGAAGAACTACAACGTACCGACGGCCAGCATGGAGCCGACGATCCAGGTCGGCGACCGGGTCCGGGGGCGCCTGGATGCTTACGAAAACGGCCACCTTCCGGAGAACGGCGACCTCGTCGTCTTCAAATACCCGAAGGACCCCGAGATCATTTACGTCAAACGGGTCGTCGCCCGCGCCGGCGAGAAGATTCACGTCGTCAATCAGCGGATCATAGTCAACGGCGACGACCGCACGTCTGTCCAGGCGCCTCCGGGAAAGTCGGGCTCTTTCGGAGACCGACCTTTCCCCGCCGAAGGCGGCGACTTCGTCGTCCCGGAAGGGACCGTATTCGTGGTCGGCGACAATCTGAGCAACTCGACGGATTCGCGGATCTGGGGACCCGTGCCTTTGGATCACCTGGTCGCCAAAGTCGAAGGCGTCGTCTTCAGCTACGACGGCGACACCGGGATCCGGTGGGACCGGACCGGTCTCGACCTGCACTGACGAGCGCTCAATCCATAGTTTCGAGCTGCTTGATCTTGCGTTTTTGCGGCTCGATGTCGTCGAACACCAGCACGGCGCCGTCGATGCGGTTGTCTACCGTCCGGTAAGGACGGACTCGCAGCTGATACCAGTGGCCCTCGAGATCCTGCACCTCGACCTCGGCCGACACCAGCGTCGCCGTGACGCCGCGCACCAGCTTCACCCAATCCTGGCCAGCGAAATGCTTCATTACCGCGTCCAGGGACATGCCGTCCTGAGGTCCGTGGAGTTTCAGGACTTTCCCGGCAGTCGGAGTCAAACGCCGGCACTTGAGCTCGTCGGACAGGATCACGATCGCGACCTGCGCGCTGGAAAGGGTGTTCGACAGGTCGCTGTGCACCTGCGTCATCTCCTTGTTGCGGCTGCGCAGCTCGTCGTTGACCGTCTGCAGCTCCTCGTTCGTCGCCTGGATCTCTTCCTTGGCGGTTTGCAGCTCCTGGTTCGTGCTTTGCAGCTCTTCGTTGCTCGAAAGAATCTCTTCGCTCGCCGATTTCAGCTCTTCGTTCGCGGCCTGCTCCTTCTCGAGCAGAGTGTTCAAGTGCGTGCGGGTCTCGGCTAACTCTTCCACCAGCTGCGAGGAGGTTTGTCCGTCTTCCGCCGAGCCGAGCCGAGCCGAAGGAGGTGCGTGCTTTTTCTCCTCGGCGTCTTCGAAGAGTACCAACGAGCAGCGCTGGCCCGTCTCCGAGCTTTGATACGGAACGACTTCGATCAAGAGCTTCTTTTCGATTCCCGCAATGCTCATCGCGATCGGGCTCGTGCGGGCCGCCGCACCGCTCATCGACGCTTCGTGGACCGCAAGCCTCAGATCGAGGAGAGCCTCCTTCGGCGCCATGCGGAATAGATTGAACGACGCCATCTCTCCGGACGGATGCATCAAATAGTCGGAGGTTTGGCCGAGGACCTGCAAGATCTCCATGTTCTGATCGACGACGACGCCGTTTAAGCCCCACTTCGAGATCAACGCCCGGCCGGCGTCGGCGCGGACGACGTCTTCGTAAGACGCCTTGACGTCGGCCTTGCCGACCGCTGAGGTGCTTCGCTTGTCCGCCAGATACTCGGAGGCAAAGTCCGGGGCTCGCGTCGGGACGGGAAGGCGGGTGTAGAAGCGGCCACCTTTGTCGCCCGAAGCCTCGAACAGGTCCGAAGACCGGCCGACGGATTCGGAGTTGCCGAGAAAAAGTACGCCGCGGGGCGCTAGCGAGAAGTGAAAGGTCGTGAGCACGCGCCGCTGGAGCGCCAAGTCGAAGTAAATGAGGAGATTCCGGCAACTGATCAGGTCCAGCCGGGAAAACGGCGGATCCTTCGTCACGTCCTGCGTCGCGAAGACGCACATCTCACGCAGCGATTTGTTGATCCGGTAGCCGCCTTCGTGGCTGATGAAGTGCCGGTTGAGGCGTTGGGCGGGCATAGCCTCGGTCAACCCCTTGCCGAAATGCCCCGACCGCGCCGCCGCGATCGCCGTTGCACTCACGTCCGTGGCGAAAATCTGCACGGGGCGGGAACTCGCCATGTCGCCCATCACTTCCGCAAGGCAGATCGCGATCGAATAGGCTTCCTCGCCCGTCGCGCATCCTGGTACCCAGATCTTGATCGGCATGCCCGGCGCCTTGCTTTCGACGATCTGGCGCAGGACCTCGCTCTCGAGCCGCGCGAACACCTCGGGATCACGGAAAAAGCTCGTGACCTTGATCAAAATATCCTCGTAGAGGACGTCGGCTTCCACCGGATGCTCGCGGACGAAAATCAGGTATTCGGCGGACTTCATGATGTTCTGATATCCCATCCGCCGCCGGATGCGGCGCTCCAACGTCGCCCGTTTGTACCTTTGGAAGTTGGTGCCGCGAGCCGTCCGCAGCCATTCGATGATGGGCTCGATCGAGTCCATCTCGGGTTCGCGGTCGGATTCGGGACAGGCCCTTGCCGTTGCCATAGAGGCGGCAATGCGGACGAGTTCACGGGCGATGCCGGCGGGCGGCAGGACGAAGTCGAGTCCCAGAGCCGCGGCAGCGACCGGCATGGCGGCTTCCTTGGCGGAGTCCGCGTCCTGCGCGAACGTCGTGCCGCCCGCGGCCTTGATCGCGCCGAGACCGACGACGCCGTCCCTCCCCGTGCCGGAGAGAACGATGCCTATGCTGTCGTCGTTGCACGTCGCGGCCAGGGATTGAAACAGCGAATCGACCGGAAGAAAGGGCTGCCCTTCTCCCTTGATTTCCGCTGTGACCTTCACCTGGTCCCCCGCTACGCAGACGACCACGTGCGCTGCAGCGACGTAGACATGATTGGCAAGAAGCGTCTCGCCGTCAGTCACCTGGGCGACTTTCATTTTCGTGACGCGTCCGAGAATCTCCGCCAGCTGGCTGGGATGCGTCGGGTCGAGATGCTGCACCACCAGGAAAGTCATGCCGGTATCGGCCGGCAGCGCTCCAAATAACTCGCTGAGCGCCGCCAGACCTCCTGAGGAGGCCCCGACACCTACTACTGGGCAAGGGTGGCTCACTTCCAACTCACTTTCGGGTCAATGAAGCACTGGTCTGCTTCGTATGGCTGTCTCACATAGTGCCTCGAACGCGACAAGCGACGGGGCCAGCGAACCGCGGCTCGGACGATCGAGCGCGTCTTTTTCGATGCGCGCTGCGACTTTTCCAAGATCCGGGAAGCCGAAGCTGCCAGCCGCGCCGGCCATTTGATGGGCGAGCGTGGCGACCTCGGACCAGCTGGCGCGGCTCTCGGCTTCACGCAAGGCCGCGGCTCGCAGCCGCAAAGTGTCGAGAAATTGGGGGACGACCGGGCCGACGAGAGGGTGATCGAGGAAAGTCGACTTGTGCTCGGCGGGGGCCCCGTTCGCGCCGGCCTTCCCGTTCGCCGTCAGACGGGCGACGGTCTCGATCAGAAGCGCCGGTTTGACCGGTTTGCTGATGTATTCGACGCAGCCCGCCGCCAGGCATTTCTCGCGCTCGCCCTGCATCGCATGCGCCGTCAAAGCGACGATCGGAACGGCGTAACCGGCTTCCCTGAGCCGTCGCGTGGCTTCGTAGCCGTCGAGAACCGGCATTTGAATGTCCATCAAAACGAGGTCGAAAGCGCCAGGCAGTGCCTTCGCGATCGCTTCCAGTCCGTTCGTCGCATGCTCGACGTGCGCGCCGCTTTTCGCGAGAAAGTGCGTCATGAGGGCCTGATTATCGGGTCCATCCTCCACCAGGAGGATCGACCGGCCGTTCAGACGACCGTTGCCTGAGAACCAATCCGTGATCTCGGGCTTCCGGCCATGCAGGGACGACTGCGTGACGCCGCGGTGCATCGGGACGCCGGCAAGGTCTCCGATCCCGACCGAGCAGGTGAACGTCGTGCCTTTGCCGACTACGCTTGCCGTCAAGATTACGTCGCCGCCGAGCGCCTGCGCCAGCCGCCGGGCTAGCAGGAGGCCCAGGCCCGTGCCGCCGAAGCGGCGCGTGACGGAGTTGTCCGCCTGGCTAAACGGCTTGAAGAGTCTTTGCACCTGCTCGGCGGCGAGGCCGCAGCCGGTGTCGGCGATCCGGAAACGGAGCTTGGCGGACGCCGGGGCGGACCGGTCGACGTCGACCGTCACCGAAACGCTGCCCGCTTCGGTGAATTTCAGCGCATTGCCGGCGATGTTGAGCAAAATCTGGCGCATCCGCCGGGGGCAGGCGACGACCACGTCGGGCATCTCGCCTTCGAACGCGACCTTGAATCCCAGGCCCTTACCCTTCGCCCGGTCCTGAAGCAGCGCGAACGATTCCGCGAGCTCCGGAAGCAAAGGAAACTGCACCAGGTCGACGTCGAACTTGCCGGCTTCGATCTTCGCGATGTCCAGGATCTCGTCGATCAGCTCCGAAAGCTGCTCGATGTTTCTCCGGATGCGGGTGACGCATTGCAGGGTGTCCGCCGGCAACTGCTCGGGATTGGCGAGCATCTCCGTGTAACCCAGGATCGCCCCTAGAGGGGTCCGGATCTCGTGGCTCATGTTTGCCAGGAAATCGCTTTTGGCTTGGTTGGCGATTTCGGCCGCGTCTTTCGCGGCGGTGATCTGGTTTGCCACCTGGCGCTCCGCGGTGAAGTCATGAATCGCCAAAAGAATGCGCTCGTCTTTGCGGCCGGGCTCAATCAGGCGGCGCGCATTGAGGCGCATCGACCGTGGTCCGAGCTGCGGGAACTCGTGGTCGATCGTGAAGTTTTCGATCAGGCCGTTTTGCGGCAGCAGGTCTTCGAGCAGCTTTTTCAGGCGCGGGGCGTTCCATTGCCCGTTGCCGAGGTCATAGATCCGGACGCCGACCGTGTCCGCCTGCGCCACGCGGAAGTGACGGTAGAACGCGAGGTTGGCCGTCACCACGCGAAACTCGGCATCCAGCACGAGCAGCGGCACGGGGGCCGTCTGCACGATCGCTTCGGCGTAGTCGTGCGCCTGTTCCAGCCGGTTGAAGCTCTGCTTCAGGGAGTCGATGTCGACCAACGCGACGACGATGCCTTCGATGTGGTCGTCCGCCGAGCGGCAGGGCTTGATACGGAGCGAGTACCAGCGGCCCTCACGATCCCTGACCTCGAAGTCCTCGGTTTCCAGCGAAGTGAGCACCTTGGCCGTCATGGCCCCTAGGTCCTTCACGAGCAGGCGGTCGCCCACGGCGTCGAGCGAGCGGCCGAGGTCTGTGGGGCCGAGGTTCAGGACCTTCTCGGCGGCAGGGGTCAAATGCTTGATGGTCAAATGCTCCGACAGCATCAGCATCGGAATCTGCACGCTTTCGAGCAGGTTGGTCAGATCGCTGCTGACCCGGTCGAGCTCCCGGTTGCGGGCCTCGAGCTCGCCGTTCAAGGCGAAAAGCTCGACGTTGACGACCTGCGTTTCCTCTTTCGCGGCCGTCATCTCTTCGTTGGAGCTGTGTAGCTCCTCGTTCGCCGTGAGGATCTCTTCGTTGGCGGACTTCAGGTCTTCGTTGGTCGTCCGTTCCTTTTCGATCAGAGTACTCAGGTATTCCTGGGTTGCCGCGAGCTCCCGCTCGGTCCGCAGCAGCAGGTCGTCGGCGCCGAGCCGCTCCTGCGCCTGGCGGATTCCGCGCGGTGCGAACAAAACCGCGAAGTGGCGCTGGGATTCATGCGTGAAAGGAACCGCTTCGACGGTGACCGGAAGCGCCGCTTCGTCCGCCATCTTGATCCAGGAATCCATTTTCGTGGGCGCATTGGT
Organism: Pseudomonadota bacterium; assembly: GCA_043750715.1. Lineage (GTDB taxonomy): Bacteria > Bdellovibrionota_B > Oligoflexia > Oligoflexales > CAIYRB01 > CAIYRB01. The sequence goes on from JAYVBB010000292.1 coordinate 7,796, forward strand.
CACGTCCGCTTCGCGGACGGCGGCCCGGACCTCGGCCAGGACGCCGTCGCGACAGACCTTGAGCAGGTTCGTCGTCGGTGCGCCCGGAGGCAGCTTCAGGCACCATCCGGTGTCCCCCCGAAACTCGCGAATCTCGAACGCCGAATCCACGATCACGCCGGAGGGCCGGTAACTAGCCCGAATAGCCAGCTCCGCGTCGGAACTCAGGTTGCCCGTCGGTGGAAACGCAGAAGCCATGCATGACCCTCGGCCTTCAGGGCCGTTATAGGCTACTCCGAGTCACTTTGACAGGTATGGTTTGCCTTCAGCAAACGGGCTTTTTGCCACTATGCGTGGGAAATCCCAAGTCGACGATTACCCATAGCTCAATGACGCCATGCCATCGACATCGTTAGCTTGTGTCTCAGCGCTTTGCGCGAAAGCAGGTTGACGCGTGGTCGTCGACCATCCCGACGGCCTGCATGAAAGCAAAGCAGGTCGTCTGGCCGACGAAGCGAAATCCCCTTTTTTTGAGATCCTCGCTCATCGCCGCGCTTTCGGGATTCGGCTGATTCGTGCCGCCGCCAAGCAGGGTCTTGCCGCTCACGAAACGCCAGATGTAGGCGTCGAAGCTGCCGAATTCGTCCGTGATCGCCAAGACGGCTTTGGCGTTTTCGACGATCGCGTTGATCTTGAGGTCGTGACGGACGATGTCTGCATCTTTTAAAAGACTCGCCTTTTTTCGGGCGTCGAACTTTGCGACTATTTTGGCGTCGAAATTAGCGAAGGCTTCTCGGTAGCTATGCCGTTTCTTTAGAATCGTCAGCCAGCTCAAGCCGGCCTGCTGGCCTTCCAGGCAGAGCATCTCGAAGAGCAGGCGGTCGTCGTGCACCGGACGCCCCCATTCCGCGTCATGGTATGCGGCGTGGAGCTCGTGGCTGTCGGCCCATCTGCAGCGGGTCTTGGTCTTTGTCATTGCGAGACTACTCCGTCAATAGGAAGCAGGTTATCATTGGCGAATATAGGCGGATTTCCCCCGCTTCGTCGTGGGGCCATGAGTAGAAGCATCGGATTTCTGGTAGAACGCCGGCAGGCGGGGACCTGGCAAACGTGCCGGGCCGACGCCTTGCTCGCTCACCGAGGGATTGAGCGCCTTACCTATGCCGGATACTCCCCGTCGAGCCCCGTCTACACGCTCACTCCCTCGGCCGCGTTCACGGACGTGCTGCGCGGCGACTCGCTGCGACCGCCACTCGGTCGCTTCTTGCCGGACGACCTGTCGAAAGACGCCCTACGGGAGCTGAAGGCCATGGCCGATCCAGCCTACGGCGAACCAGGCTGCCTGCTTGCTGCTGACATGGATCGATACGACTGGAAGGCCATAAGCGAGGAGGGCGAGCCTTCCCCGGAGCTACATGCCTTGGTCGCATCCCTGAAGTCAGTGATGACAGAGCTAGGAACGCCAACCGAAGTCAGACTCATATACTTTTTTTCTTGAGTCGGCGTCGTCGCCTGAAGAGTCCGGGGCCAACGTGGAGCTATCTGCCATAGGCTGCAAGCGGCGGCGGATGATCAGCTTTGACAAGTACCCCTAAAGGGGGTACTCCTGAACTGGAGCGCTCGGTGGTCAAGACCGTCAGAATCACTCGAAGCGCCATGCGCGACCTTCAAAGTGTGCCAGTGTTTATAGCCGACAAGCTGCTGGCATGGACCAAACGAGTCGAGAAGGTCGGGCTTGAAGAAACGAGAAAGATGAAGCGCTACCATGACGAACCGTTACATGGGCAACGGCAAGGTCAGCGGTCCATCCGCCTAAGTCGTGCCTACCGCGCCATTTATGTCATTCTGAGCGACGAATGCGCCAGCTTCGTCAATGTTGAAGAGGTGAACAAGCATGACTACTAAGGCGAAGAAAAGCGACGCCGTCCATTTTTTGGAAAAGATCAGCGGAGGTCCATTAACTTTCGGCAAAATGCTCCGCGCCATTCGACTCGGTGAGGAGCTGAGTCAAGCTGACTTCGCCGAACGCCTAGGCACATCGAAGGCGCACCTCTGCGACATCGAAAAGGGGCGTCGCACCGTCGGCCCGGCGCGAGCCTGGGCGTGGGGAAAGAAGCTTGGCTACTCACCAGAACAATTCGTGGAGCTGGCAATCGAGGCGAGTTTGGTCAAGGAAGGGTTGAAGTATCGAGTACGGCTAGAGGTAGCGTAGAGGCGAAAGAATTCTGCGCCTGCCCGAGCACTCAACCGTGCAAATCAAGTCAAGACAACGAACAACGTAATGTCGCCGTTGAATTGGATGTGCGGAATTTCCGAGACGATCCGGAACCTGGTGACCAATGACTCGACCGTGAAGTCGCCATTTGTCATCGCACCGTTCCGTCGAATTCCACCAGATAGCTGCGACTCGGATAGTCGACCGTCAGATAGTCCCAGACCACCTCGTAGTCGTCCGGCCGGTCCCAAGCGTCGACAATGCGCTTGCCCTCGTCGTTCATGGCGTAAAAACCCGAATTGTAGCGAACCGCCACGATGCGGCCGCCGAGCTTGTAGTCGCTTGGCTGGGCCCAGGCGTCGATCAAACGAGTGCCGTCCGCCTTCACCACGTAAAAGCCGGAGGCGTAGCTGATCCCGATCATCGCATATCCGAGCTCGTAGCTTTCCGGCTTGCCCCATGCGTCGACAATTTTTTTGCCGTCTCGGTCGACGACGTAAAACGACGATTCGTACGAGACGGCGATGAGCTCGCCTCGCACCTGAAAGGTCTCGGGCTTGCCCCATGCGTCGATGATGCGCGTGCCGTCTGCCTTCAACGCATAAAACGCGCTCGGGTACTGCACCACGATCAGGCCGTCGCTCAGGTCGAAGGCGTCGGGTTTGCCCCAGGCGTCGATGACGCGACGACCGTCGAGGTTCACGACGTAAAAAGACGACGGATACGACACCGCCACGAGTTGGCCCTCGACGCGATAAGAATCCGGTTTACCCCAGGCGTCGATGACGCGGGTTCCGTCTGCTTTCACGACGTAAAAACCCGTCGGGTAGGACGCGACGATCAGGTCCCGGCTCAAGTCGAAGGATTCGGGCTTGCCCCACGCGTCGATGACGCGTTTGCCGTCCGCATTGAGAACATAGAACGAGGAGTCGTAGGTCGCCGCTGTCAAAGGGCCGGCGACTTCGTAGGCGCTCGGGCGGCCCCAGGCGTCGGCGACGCGCTGACCCGATGCGTTGACGACATAAAATGAGCTCTGGTAGCGGACGGCGATGAGGTTTTCCGAGACTTTGTAGTCTTCGGGCTCGCCCCAGCCGCTGACGATCGCCTCGCCGGCGTCGTTGTATGCAGAGAGCGAGCCTCCCGATAGCACGACACGGATCGGGCGCGTTTGCGAGAAGGCATTGCTCGCGGCGAGCAGCGCCGCGGTGGCGACGAGGGTACGGACGAGGGCGACGAAATGACGCATGGAGAGCCTCCAGGGAGAAGGCTTCTTATCGCTTTCCTGATTCCGGGCGTCCAGATCGTCAAACTGGCGGCGTCAACCCGACGCGATGACCGGGCTTAGGGATGGGCTTTAACGCGACGGCGAAACAAAACGTCAATGGAGCTGACGACGAACTCCTCGAAAGAATCGGCCTTGCCGCGAAAGCAGTTCGGGTAACGTGAAATCAAGCCGAGATGATTGCAATCCGCGAACTCCCGGTATTCGAGCCGCTCGAGCTCGTCAGAAAATTCCGACCAAAGCCGGCGAAACTGACTCAGGCTCCAACCATTCACGTGCGAAAAATCGATGCCGGCAAGCCCCCTTTTCTCGGTGAATTCATTCAGGACAGCCTTGGGAAAAAGATGCTGGCAATAGGGGGTCGTCACGGTTCGATAGGCGTGTAGGCCCCAAGGGGCCGCAAAAAGCGGACCAAAGTTCAGAAAAATCCAACCGCCGGGCTTGGTAACTCGAATGATTTCGCTGATCACGGCTCGAGGATCGGCGAAGTGTTCAAAAGCATCGTAACTGAACGCGAGGTCGAACGCCTTATCCTCGAAGGCCATCCGAGCCGCGTCCATCTTGTGGAGCCTCGTCCCGTTCGATCGACATTTGGGATGAAAACCTTCGTCGCGAGCATCGATGGCCGTCGCGGAGTAGCCGAGATCTTGCAGCTGACTACTGACCAAACCGTCCCAACAGCCAAGCTCGAGCGTCGCGAACTTCGTCGTCGGCGCGTTGCGAACGAACTTTTGCAGCTCGATCGCTCGCTGTCGAGCGCGGAGGAAGAGGGAGTCGTCGTCGTATTTGTAGCTATCGCGAGTCGGGTATTGAGTTTGCATCTGTTCTAGGGTGCTTAGGTCAAGCCATGAACCAGGCCCGTCGGCGGCACGATCGAATTTTTGTTGGGCGTCTGAAAAGAGAAGCTGGGCGGAAGAGCGCCATGACCTCGCGCCAGCCAAAATGCGTCTTGGGACCATTTGCTTGATTTTTGTCTTCGCACCCGCACTAAGCATTTTATTACCTTGGTCGTCCGCCAGTTAATTTGGTCCAAAAAAGCAGGTCGCCACCTCCCTTTGGCAGTGCTTCTGGAAAAGTGACGGTAACTTGAGCATCGCCCGCATCCTTGCCGAGGACGACGTTTTTGCCGCTCGCCTGGGCCATGGTTTTGATCAAATCCTTGACCGAAACGGGCTTCTGAAAGTCGACACGCAGCATTTCGCCGTCAACCGACATAGTCACGCCGCCGGTCTGCTGAAGCTTCAGACTCGGTGCTTCATCAGCGAGCGCGGCAGGGCAGAGAGCCGATACAAAGATGAGAGAAGCAAAATTGCGCGCCAATGGTTTCCCCTACGTGAGATGAAGCCATCATTCTATCCTGGTTCCAGGGCGGATTCAGGGATCGGCAAAAATTCAAAGATTTCAGGGAGAAGGAAGCGAGGTGGGCTGTTAGACGAGTTTGCCACGGCCTGACTCTAATGAAGC
>JAYVBB010000293.1:0-6463 GCA_043750715.1 Pseudomonadota bacterium
AAGACTGAAGTGATGCCTTAGATCTTAGCACTTATTCAAGGGGGAATCTCTAGGTCACACCGAGAGATCCATGATCTTTGCCAAAACTTTTACCCAAACCGCCACGTCTTCGGGCGAGTTATTAGCTGCAGCGGGAAAATGGAAGAAGCCTGCCTTAGGTGAGCCGGTAATGACCGGGTTCATGCGCAGGTAACCGCCCGCGAGCGAAATGTGCGCGCCCTTGATTGCCTCGAGGACGACGTAGCTGACGTTGTTGCAGATATAGGTGTTGTCCGAGCGAGGAGCCGACGCGAAGGTGACTTGGTGACCGATCGACTGGATCAGGTCCTGCGTCCCGGCCTTGAGTTGCGCCGGATTCCAAGCCATCCAGCTCTTCGCCGGACGGTTCATAAGGATGTAGTCGTATTGGGGCGTGTTGTCGGTGTGCGCGTCGCCGTCCGACTCGAAGCCCGAAAGGGTCATCGCCTTGTTCAGGGCGCCCGCCTCGAAGTTCGCCGTGTCGCTGCCGCGTCCGGTCATCAGCACGAAAGCCGGTTGGAACGACTCGGTCTCGTTGATGATGATCGCCGCAGCGAGGTCCCACTGTACGTCGAGGGTGAGGAAGCAGACTTCGAGGGATTTGCCGTTGATCGTGAGGCTGCGGGTCTTGGCGACCGCGCCTTTGTTTTCCTCGGCGAGAATGCCGGAGGCGACCGCGCCGGAGCCGTCCGCGTAGGAACCGACGACGACGCCGGAGATGTTGTAGTCGACGCCGGTGAAGAGGCCGAAGCCCGTCACGAGCACCCGCTTGCCGCTACCAGTCGCCTCGCAGTGCGAGCCGGAAGTCTTGTATTCCTTGAAGCGTTTCGCCACGAGCTGGTTGCCCGTGACGCCGAGCTGCGTCTTCACTGCCGAGCCTTGCTCGTCTTCAGTCGAGCAGCTCGAAAACGCCGGAACGAGCAGAGCGGCAGCGAGGGCCAGGGTCGGGATACGGTAGGACATGTCATCCTCCAAAAGGCGGAACCGGTTTGCTCCGTTTGATTGCAACAAATATTCCAGCTTTTTTGGCGCCTAGCGGTTTTGCAACCGTCTGGAATCTATAGAGATTTGAAAGCTTGCAGACCCTGTAAAAATGGCTAACAACTGTTCGCAGTCTGGATTGTTTACAGCCCGGCGGGATGAAAGGGATTTCCATGGGACGATTCATGAAGACGGTGGCCGTGCTGGTCTCCGCTCTGGGAATGGCTACGGCGGCCTCCGCCGGAACCTTCGATACGGTGAAAAAGAACGGTTTCCTGAAGTGCGGCGTCGGCCAGGGCCTGGCCGGCTTCTCCAATCCGGACGCCAAGAACAACTGGACCGGCATCGACGTCGACCTCTGCCGCGCCATCGCGTCGGCGATCTTCGGCGACCCGACCAAGGTCAAGTTCACGCCGCTGTCGGCGAAGGAGCGCTTCACGGCGCTGCAATCGGGTGAGATCGACCTGCTCTCACGCAACACCACCTGGACGCTCGTGCGCGACACGTCGCTCGGCCTCGATTTCGCCGGCGTCATGTACTACGACGGTCAGGGCTTTCTCGTGAGAAAGAAAAGCGGCGTGAAGAGCGCCAAGGAACTCGACGGCGCCACCGTCTGCGTCAACACGGGTACCACGACCGAGCTGAACGTCGCGGACTACTTCCGCACCAACAACCTGAAATATAAGCTCGTCGTGTATGAAAAAGACGACGAAGTGGTTGCCGCGTACGACGCCGGACGCTGCGACGTCTACACGACGGACCAGTCCGGCCTCTACGCGCAACGCATCAAGCTGAAGAACCCCGACGACCACGTCATTCTCCCCGAGATCATCTCGAAGGAGCCGCTGGGCCCGGTGGTCCGCCACGGAGACAACCAGTGGGGCGACATCGTCCGCTGGACGTTGTTTGCGATGCTGGAAGCCGAAGAACTCGGAGTCAGCAGCGCGAACGTCGACGAAATGAAGAAGAGTCCCAACCCGAACATCCGCCGCCTGCTCGGCCTCGAAGGCGACACCGGTAAGGACCTAGGTCTTCCCAACGAGTGGGCCTACAACATTCTGAAAAAAGTCGGCAATTACGGTGAAGCGTTCGAGCGGAATCTCGGCACGGGCTCACCGCTCAAAATCGCCCGTGGTCAGAACGCGCTTTGGAACAAGGGCGGCCTCCAGTACGCCATGCCGGTCAGATGAATTTAAGCAGCCGTAAGGGCCGCTCGACTCTTTTTCAAGCTCTGGCGCTGCTCCTGACAGTCTGCGCCGTAGGCTTCCTGACGCACACCACGGCGACGAACCTCGAGAGGCAGGGCATCGCCTCGGGCTTCGGCTTTTTCGGGAAGTCGGCCGGCTTCGACATCATTCAGCATTTGATCCCTTACGACGAGCAGTCCACTTACGGGACGGCCTTTCTCGTCGCGCTCGTCAACACGCTCGTCGTCTCGGTGCTGGGGGTGGCCTTCGCGACGGTGCTCGGCTTTCTGATCGGCGTCGCGCGCCTTTCGTCCAATTTCCTGCTGTCGCGCCTGGCGCTCGCTTACATCGAGGTCGTGCGCAACATCCCGCTCCTCTTGCAGCTGTTCTTCTGGTACTTCGCAGTGCTGCGCTCGCTGCCGGTGGCGCGCGAAAGCCTCTCGGTCGGCACGGCGGTCTTTCTCAACATGCGTGGACTCTACGTGCCGGCACCGGTGCCCGAGCCGGGATTTTGGACCTTCCTCGGGACCCTCGCGGCCGCCCTGCTCATAGCCGGTTTCTTCGTGCGCTGGGCAAGGATGCGCCAGCTGGCGTCCGGCAAGATCCTGCCGTCGGTGCGCATCAGCCTCGTCGCCGTGCCGGTGACCATGGCGGCCGCCTACTTCGCGCTCGGTCGGCCTATCGCCTGGGAGCTTCCTGTGCTTCGCGGCTTCAACTTCGTGGGCGGTTTGACGCTGATCCCCGAGCTCGTGTCGCTGCTTCTCGCGCTGACGATCTACACGGCGGCATTCATCGCCGAGATCGTACGGGCGGGCATCTTATCAGTGAGCCAAGGCCAGACAGAGGCGGCGCTGGCGCTGGGACTATCCCGCGGCCAGGCGCTCCGCCTCGTCGTGATCCCGCAAGCGATGCGAGTGATCCTGCCGCCGATGACCAGCCAGTACCTGAACCTAACGAAGAACTCTTCGCTCGCTGCCGCGATTGCTTATCCAGACCTCGTGCTCGTGTTCGCCGGCACGGTGCTGATGCAGACCGGCCAGGCCGTGGAAGTCATCGCGACCACGATGCTGGTCTACCTCACCATCAGCCTGCTCATCTCCTTCGCCATGAACCGCTACAGCCGTTCCGTGGCCCTGGTGGAGCGCTGATGATCGGCTGGATGCGGAAAAACCTCTTCGGCTCCGTGCTCGATACGCTGATCACCTTGGCAATCGTCGCGTTGGTCGCCGCCCTCGTCCCGAAGTTCGTGCAGTGGGCGTTCATCGACGCGCATTTCGCCGGCAAGACCCGCGGCGATTGCGTCGGTCCGGGCGCCTGCTGGGTGTTCGTCAAGGCGCGGCACATGAATTTCCTCTACGGATTTTATCCCGACGCGGAGCGCTGGCGCCCGAACGTCGTGTTGCTCGGCGTCGTGCTCGGCGTCGGCTCGTTCTTCATAAAATCGTTACCTTTAAAGACGCTCCGTGCGGGATTTCTGATCCTCGTCTATCCCTACTTCGCCTACCGCCTGCTGCTCGGCGGTGTCTTCGGGCTCGAAGAAGTCGAGACCACGCGGTGGGGCGGTTTGATGGTCACTTTGATCATCGCCCTCGTCGGTATCGTCGGTTCCTTACCACTCGGCATCCTGCTCGCCCTCGGCCGGCGCTCGCAGATGCCCGTCATCCGGAAGCTTTCGGTCGCCTTCATCGAGCTGTGGCGGGGCGTGCCCCTGATAACGGTCCTGTTCATGGCGTCGGTGATGCTGCCGCTCTTCCTGCCGCGCGGCGTCGAGTTCGACAAGCTGCTTCGGGCCCTGGTTGGCGTGACGCTCTTCTCGTCCGCCTACATGGCGGAAGTCGTGCGAGGAGGCCTTCAGGCGATCCCCAAGGGCCAGTACGAAGCGGCGGAAGCATTGGGACTCGGCTATTTCCGGACGATGGCTCTTGTCGTCTTGCCGCAAGCTCTGAAGAAGATGATCCCCGGCATCGTCAACACCTTCATCAGCCTGTTCAAGGACACGACCCTCGTCCTGGTCATCGGCATGTTCGATCTGCTCGGCATGGTGCAGACGACGCTGACCGACCCCGACTGGCTGGGCTATTCCGTCGAAGGCTACGTCTTCGTGGCCGCCGTCTTCTGGATTTTCTGCTTCAGCATGTCACGCTTCAGCATGCGCCTCGAGCGCCAGCTCAATACGGAGAGAAGGTTATGATCGCTCTCACCGGCGTCGAAAAGTGGTTCGGCAAATTCCAGGTGCTGAAAGGCATCAACCTCTGCGTCGAGAAGGGCGAGCGCATCGTCATCTGCGGGCCGTCCGGCTCGGGAAAGTCGACGCTGATCCGGTGCATCAACCGCCTTGAGCAGCACGACAAGGGCAAGATCACCGTCGACGGCGTCTGCCTCGACGACGACGTGCGCCACATCGAGCAGGTGCGTCGCGAGGTCGGGATGGTGTTCCAGCAGTTCAACCTCTTCCCGCACCTGACCGTGCTCGACAACCTGTGCCTCGCGCCGATCTGGGTGCGGAAGACCCCAAAGAAGCAGGCGGAGGAGCAGGCGATGTCCTACCTCACGCGCGTCAAGATTCCGGAGCAGGCGCACAAGTACCCGGGCCAGCTATCCGGCGGGCAGCAGCAGCGCGTCGCGATCGCGCGGGCGCTCTGCATGAATCCCAAGATCATGCTCTTCGACGAGCCGACGTCGGCCTTGGATCCGGAGATGATCAAGGAAGTGCTCGACGTGATGATCGAGCTCGCCGAGACCGGCATGACGATGCTTTGCGTCACCCACGAGATGGGGTTCGCGAAAACCGTCGCCGACCGCGTGCTTTTCATGGACCAGGGCGAGATCATCGAAGAGGCCCCCCCGGCCGACTTCTTCCACAACCCTAAGTCCGCCAGAACCAAGCAATTCCTGGCGCAGATTCTCTGATCCTAAAGACAGATTAAGTATCTGATATCACGGAACTTTATCTTTTACCGTAAAGCTCCCGGAAGATCCGCCGAATCAGGATGTAAGGAGGGCGCAATGAAACACGTCCAAGCAAACAAGCTCCTGATGTTGATGATCGGATTTGGCCTTTCCCTGTCCGTCGTCGCCTGCAAGAAAAAAAGCAAAGACGATGACGACGACGAAGGCGATACGACCACGGTGAGTGGCAGCGGCGGCAGCGGAGGCCAAGCTGGCGACAGCTCGACGGTCCCCCAGGTCGGCGCCATTTCGCTGGCTGAGCTCGGAACGGAAGCAGGTTCGGCGCTCGCTCTGGCGGACGACGTGAATCCTTGCCGTCAGGAAGGTCTGGGCGCGATGGGCATTGCGCTCGGCGCCGCCTGTCACACGTCGCCTCTAGCTGCACGTGTCATGCTCGGCCGCGAAGATGGCGACTTCGACGGCGACGGCGACATGGACTGCAACGACTTCACGCAAGCCAAGGGGGAGGGCAAAGACCCCGGTTTGATGCTCCACCTGCTCTGCGAGAACGTGATGCTGAAAAACGACAACGTCGTCAGCCTCGCCTTCGCCGACGACGAAAGCGGCAAATCCTTCGCCGTCGGTTTCACCGACTTCCCGAACGACACGACGGCGGCCGGCTCCTGGACGCAGGGCAACGCCGCGAGTTACCCGGCCGACATCCGCATCTGGAAAGGCTCGACCCTCGAAGACCTCACGGGACACGTCGCGCTGGGCTTGACGGACGTCAACAACGGTACGATCTACCTCGACTCGAACGGCGCTGGCGGCGGTCAATTCCAAACCGTCGTCTCCTTCTCGAACAAAGTGATGACCGGTGACTGCATCGCGACGCCGAACGCCGACAACTGCCATTCCCAGGACATCAAGATGTTCACGGGTGACGGCGACGTCAGCTTCGGCCCGCCGAACGGCTTCCACCTGCGCATCTTCGCCGACGACAAGCTGGCCCCGACGTTCATCGCCCTCGAAGGCCGCTTCCGCTACACGGACGCGACCGCCGCTCACTTCTCCGGCCTCGGCGCAGGCTGCCCGGGTGCCGAGCTCCTGAGGCTCCGCTCGCTCTACTTCCAGACCATCCAGAAGGGCGACCAGGTTTGGGGCCACTTCGCGTTCCGCGACGGCGCCGGCAACCTCCTCAGCTGCACCATGCCCGGCGGCTACAATCCCTTCCTCGAGCTGGGCGCGGCCGCAGGCGTCTGCCAGAACCGCGGCTCTCCGCTTCCGGTCGACTGCTCCGCCATCGTCCCGGCCGACTACACCGGTCTATGGGAAGGCGAAGATGTTTTCGAAAACGTGACGGCGTCGCCGATCGGCGACATTTGGAG
>JAYVBB010000294.1:0-5088 GCA_043750715.1 Pseudomonadota bacterium
ACAGCACGTCCATGCCGGCAAGCAGGGCCGCGACTCCGGGAAGACCGAGGCCGCAGCCGAGCTCGATGGCCTTCGCTCCGTCGGGCCACCGCGATTCGAGGATGACTTTGGACAGGTAGCGCGACACGGGCCAGAACGCGGCCCAATAGGGCATGTATTGGTCTTCGGCGTAGGCGTCGGCGACCGTTTCGAGGTCGAGCAGGCGTTCTGGAGCCGAAGGCCGCACGAGCTTGACCGGGCGGCCGGCGATCAGGTGCGTTTCTTCTTTGACGGGACCGATGTCGGACTCCGCCGTCTCTTTCATGAAGTATGTCTTGGTGTCCCGGCTCAAGGCAAGATCTCCGTTTTGGTCAGACCGAGGCCGGCGAGCGCCTGGGCGAGGGTGTCGAGCGCGGGCTCCGCCTTGCTGAAATACGCGGTCGCGGGCCCCACCGTGCCGCGCTTCATCGAGTCGTCCGTGAATCCGGCTTCGTGAGCCAGATGCTCGACGCGCGTCGCGATCGCGTCGCCGGAGTCGAGCCACCGCACGGGCCAGGGCGCGGCCGCCGTGAGCTCCGCGACGAGCAGAGGGAAATGGGTGCAGCCGAGCACGACGGTGTCGAGGCGGCGGTCCGGCCCTTGCGGACTTTCCGCGAAGAGGGGGGCGATTTCGCCGCGAACGTCGTCTACCGAGACGCTCTCCCCGCGGAGCTTCGCTTCCGCGAGCTCGACCAGGCGACTGGATCCGGCACGCAGCACGCGCGACTGGGCCGCATGAGTACGAATCAGATCGTCGGCGTAAGCAGTCTGCGCCGCCGCCTTGGTCGCGAGCAACGCGATGGTTCCCGTCCGGGAAAGCATCGCCGCGGGCTTGATTGCCGGTACGACCCCGATGACCGGGACGGCCAACGCTTCCCTGGCCGCTTTCAGAGCGATCGTGCTTGCGGTGTTGCAGGCGATCACCAGGAAGTCGAGGCCCGCCGCCCGGACGAACCGGGCGGTCGTGTCGAGCACCGCGCGGATGACGTCGGCCTCGCTTTTCGTTCCATAGGGGAAATGCGCGTTGTCCGCGCAGTAGGCGAGGCGCGCGCTCGGCAGTTTCCGGCGCACCGCGTCGTAAACGGAGAGCCCGCCGACCCCGGAGTCGAAGAGACCTATGAGTGGAGGCCGGTTCTGAAGCGCGCTACTCACTACGCAGCTGGCTCGCCAGGTCGCGCGTCTCGCCGTCTTCCTGCATGAGCTCTTCGCGGCGGAGGATCTTGATCAAACGGCCGCGGAAGCGGAGCAGGTTCTTGTCGCGGGCGATCTCGATGCCGCCCATCTTGCCTTTTTTGTTCGAACGGCTGGAGTGCAGCACGTCGCCGTGGGTCGGCGAGTTGAGCTTCAGCAGGATCGTGACGTGGCGGTTGTGGAGGAGCAGGTCGCCCGGACGGGCGTCGGCGAGACTGCGGCCGACGTCGATCAGGCCCATCTTGTCGCGCAGCTCCGCCCGGCTCATCTTGCGCAAGGTCGCGGTGGAAGCGAACGGCAACTCGAGGCCCGCCTCGCGGAAAAAGCGGGAGGCGAAATGGCTGCAATCGATGCCGCACTGGCGGCACGGCGCGCAGGCCTTGAGGCGGCCCTTGATCCCGGTCTTCTTCTTGGTTTCCACGCAGGCGCGGCACGCCTGGCAGGTATCCGGATCGCCGATCGCGTCGCCACCCCAGACGTACGGCACGTCGGTGCGTTCGCCGAAGCGCGAGGCGAGCTCCATGAGCTGATCGCGCAGCGGTAGATGCATCCTTGTCACGACGTCGGTCGTGACGCCCGTCAAAGCGGCGGGCCAGGAAGCGGTGATGGCCTTCGCTTGGACGGACCAGGTACCGGCCGTTGCCAGAACCAGGAGGAGCAACCGTGCGACCTTTATGGGGAATCGTCGACCCATCCTTCGCTCATACCATGATTCCATGCTATTTAGATAGTTCCTAGCGCATTCGCGCCAGGAACTATCCCGAGCGAAGCGAGGGATCTCGTGAAATTAACATGTTAGCGCCGAGATCCTTCGGCTCTAAGCGCCTCAGGATAGTTCCTGGCGCGTTTCGCGCCAGGAACTAGATAGCGTGCATTCGACCGTGAAAACTGAGGGCTTGCGCTGGGTGACGCGGTTCGCACCGAGTCCCACGGGCTATCTGCATCTGGGTCACGTAGCCTCGGCCGCGTTCGTGTTCGGGATCGGCCGGGCGCTCGGGGCCAAGATCATCCTGCGCATCGAGGACCACGACCGCGGCCGTTCGCGGCGCGAGTTCGAGGACGCGGTGCACGCCGACCTCGGCTGGCTCGGGCTCGAAGCCGACGCGGTCAGCCGCCAGAGCGACGACTGGGGATTCTACGAAGGCGAGCTCGAGCGGCTCGGCCGAAAAACCAAAATCTACGGCTGCGACTGTACGCGGAAGCGCATTCTCGAAGCAAGGGGAGGCTCCGGCGACGAGCTCCACTACGACGGGCACTGCCGGGACCGCCATCTTGCTCATGCGGCGGGAGTCGGGCTGCGCGTCGTGACGCCGACCGAAGAGCAGGCGTTCGTCGACGGCCGCCTCGGGCCGCTCCGGCAGAATGCCGCGGCGCAGTGTGGCGACCTGCTGCTGAAAGATCGGGACGGACACTTCACCTATCAGTTCGCCGTCACGGCGGACGACCTGCGCGAAGGCGTCAACCTGGTCGTACGGGGCCAGGATCTCACCTCGTCGACCGGGCGGCAGATCTGGCTCGGTCGCGCGCTCGGCCGCGCCGAGCCGGCGCGCTTCTATCACCATCCCCTGCTTACCGATCCCCAAGGCCAGAAGCTCGGCAAACGTTTTTTCTCGGAAAGCATCGCGTCGCGCCGCGAACGGGGAGAGAGCGCTCTCGACGTGCTCGGCGAAGCGCTCCTCGGAGCGGGCGTGATCGCTACGCAGCGCCCCGTTCCGGGCAAAGACCTCGCGGCGCTGTTCCGGGACGACCCCTTCGTGCGCGAGGCGACGCGTGGCTGAGTTCGAATTCATAGGGCAGCTCCGGGAAAAGCTCGAAGCCCATCCGCCGAACCGGCGGCTGCGGGTTCCACCGGGTGACGACACCGCCGAGCTCGAGGGTTTCGCCCACGGCATGCTGTTTGCCGCCGACCTACTGATGGACGGCACCCACTTCAAGGTTGCCGACCAGGGCGCGGCGGCGGCGGGAAGAAAAGCCCTCGCCGTGAATTTGAGCGACATCGCCGCGATGGCGGGCACGCCCGTCGCCGTCACCGTATCGCTCGCCCTACCCCGTGCCGGCGCCGCGAAGCTCGCCGAAGAAGTCATGGCCGGCATGCTGCCGCTCGCCCGGGAGTTCGACGTCGCGATCGCGGGCGGCGACACCAACAGCTGGGACGGGCGCCTCGTAATCTCCGTCTCGATCGTCGGCGCACCCCACCGCAAAGGCAGCGTCACGCGCGCCGGCACGCGGGCGGGAGACCAGATCCTGGTCACCGGAGCCCTGGGCGGCAGCCTCAGTGGCCGCCACCTGGCGTTCCCGCCGCGCGTGCGTGAGGCCCAGATTCTGCGCGAGCGCTACGGCCTGACGGCGATGATCGACCTGAGCGACGGCCTCGCTTCCGACGTCCGCCACATCCTGAAAGAAAGCGGCGGCCTCGGCGCGCGCCTGCTCCGCAGCGAGATTCCCATTCATGCCGAGGCGACGTCGGCGCCGGGCAAAACCCCGCTCGAGCGGGCGCTGACCGACGGCGAAGACTTCGAGCTCTGCTTCACGGCGCAGCCCGCGGAAGCCGCGCGCCTGGTGCGCGAGCAGCCCTTTGGAGCGCTTTGTCCGGTCAAGCTCATCGGGACGGTGACGGCTGCGCCGGAGCTCTGCTGGGACGACGGCAGCGAGATTTCCTGGCGGGGATACAGCCATGACTTTGCGTGACGCCTCGCAGCATCTGACCGTCGGCTGGCGCTGGATTCCGGTACCGCCGCTGCCGCTCGGCACGCGACTTCCCTCGACCAAGCACCGGGACGACGGGGCCTTCCGCGGCATCGAAGTGCAGGAGGCCGAGCGTCGGGCCTTTCTCTTCAGTTTTCCGCAGCTGGCGCAGGAGACGCCCGATCTGCATTTTTACAAGCTGATCCAGCTCTTCAACACGCCGCTCTTCAGTATGACGTCGCGCGACGCCGGACGCAGCAGCTTCGCCTATTGGGGTGGCGCGTCTCCCTGCTTCATCGGAGAGCAAAGATTCGCGCACTTCTGGTTCTTCGAGGACCAGCTGGACCAGGACCGCCTGGCGCTCGAATTCGGTTTCGACGGCGGATTCAGCCTCTATTCCGAGAAGAAGTCCGCCCGGGAGCTGGCGCTTCGCCACGACGAGATCGTCCGCCGCCTCGCGCCGCCTCGCGGCTGAAGCGCCAATTACCTTGCCGCCTTCCGCCGCATCTCGTTGATCCGACGCCCGATTCGCGGCACCGCGCGGAGGGTCTTCAGAGTTCCGGCCAGTTGCCGAATGCCCTTTCGGTTCGAAAGTCGCCGCCCCTCCCCTGGCGGCATTGGAGGATCCCACCATGTCCGTAAATCAAGAGCTCATGAACGTCGCCCTAAGCAGCCTGAGCCTCTTCCGGGCTCCCGGGTCATCGCCCGCCCTGATTCAGGCGGTCGGCGAGGTCACCGGCATTCCCATGTTCCTGCTGCTCAACGCCGAGCAGCGGGTGATGAAGACGAGAAGCATGGCGCCGCTCAAGCAGCTCTTTCGCAATCCGTCGGTTCCCAAGGCCGACGGCTTGCAATATTCGATGAAAGTGAAGCAAATGCACCTCGGCCGCCAGAGTACGCGCGAGCGCGTGGCGACGCGAATGACGCTGGCGATCGCGACCATTCGCGGCAAGATCGTGATTACGGCGACGCTGACCATCTCGAAGGCGACCGGCCAATTCGCCCAGCAGTCGCCGCACGTAGCACGGCTGGCGATTTGTTACCGAGTGGAGTCGCAGGGGATCAACCAGGCTTATCGGCAATAGATGACGATCGCGGCGCCTGGAAATGGGCAGCAGGCGAAGGTTGTGAATATTAGGGCGCGGGCGGCTTAAAGTCGGGCTTTTTTTGCTGCAGGCTGCAAGGCTGCATTGC
>JAYVBB010000295.1:0-1624 GCA_043750715.1 Pseudomonadota bacterium
TTACGCACGCAAGAATGGTGGCTGCTGGATTGGTCGAGCCCTCTCCCAGCGCCTATAAAGCGCCTGCCCCAACAGATGGATCGCCGCGTCGGTGCCGAAGCTCGTGATCACGACTTCACCGGCGCCGGCCTTCTCTTTGATCTTGAGGGCTTCTTCGATGGCGAATTCATCGTACGGGTTGATGATGTACTTGATGTCGCCGGTTTCGATCTTGGAGCCGTCGCCGCTGATCCGGATTTTTGATTCCGTATCGGGCGTCTGCTTCAAAAGTACTAGAACTTTCAAGGTAGAACCTCCGTCTTGCGAGACCGGAAAGGTATCACCTCAGCGGGATTTCGCCAAAACTTTCATCGCCGCTTGGACGCCCTTGCCGAGGTCCAGGGCGAAGCCTTCCTCGGCCAGCGCGAACTCCAGCGCCGCGACGCCGTCGATCAGGTCGAAACGGTTGACGAATCCCAAATGCGCGAAGCGCACGATCTTGCCTTTTAGCTCGTCCTGGCCCCCGGCGAAAAACATCCCGAAGCGCTGGCGGAGGCGCTTGACGAGCTTGCCTCCGTCGACCCCGGGCGGGACCGTGATGGAAGTCAGGGCATTCGACGGGGTCTTGGCGAAGAGCTCGAGTCCCATCGCCTTGGTCGCGGCGCGCGCTGCTTCGGCGAGCAACGCATGATGAGCGGCCACTTTTTCGTAGCCGTGGCCGTTCATGATTTCCAGCGCCGCCTTCAGGGCATGGACGAGGCTCGAAGCCGGCGTCCAGGCCGAGCGACCTTCGGCCTGGCCTTTGCGCTCTTTGTTCATGTCGAAATAGAATTTCGGGCGTTGGGAGATTCCGGTCCAGGCGCGCTCGGACATCGCTATGAACGCCAGGCCCGGTGGCAAGCCGAACCCCTTTTGGCTTCCCGCGACGACCGCGTCGATGCCCCAGTCGTCCATTTTCATGGTGTGCGCGCCGAGCGACGAGATGCAGTCGACGACGAGCAGGCCGGAGTAACTCTTGCGGATGTCGCGCACGAGCTCTTCGATTCCGTAGTAAGCGCCCGTCGACGTTTCGTTGGCTTGGAGGAAAATCGCCTTGGTGGCTTTTTGCTTTTTCACGGCCGCGAGAATCGCCGCGGCCGTCGGGGCCGAGCCCCATTCGATGCGCACGACTTCCGCGGGGCACCGGTAGGCCTGCGCCATTTTTTCCCAGCGCTCACCGAACTTGCCGCCGTTGACGGTGACGATCTCGTCGCCGGCGTCGGTCAGATTGACGAACGCCGCCTCCATGGCGCCCGTGCCGGAAGACGTGAGAATCATGGGCTGAGTCTGGCTGCCGAACAAGGGCCTGAGCAGATCCGCAGCCCTGCGAAAAATCTTATAGAATTCGTCGCTACGGTGGTATATCGACGCTTCCGTCCCAGCCTCTTTGACGTCTTCTGGTACCGGAGTCGGTCCCGGACAGAAGAGGCGGTCGACGGTGAATAGATCCCTTTCGCTCATGGTCGAAACCTTATCTCATGCCGTTCCTCCTGGCTAGCATCGCGCTCCTTTGGGCCGCGCCTCTCGTCTATAGCCTGACGAACAAACACCAGAAAATGCACCGGCTGGTCGAGCGGGTGCTGCTCGTCGCTTTGGCGGCGTTGGT
>JAYVBB010000296.1:0-2802 GCA_043750715.1 Pseudomonadota bacterium
TCCTTTACCATCGTGTACTGCATCCCGATCGGAACGCGCATCGTCAGCCCGGAGCCGAGGCCGAACTGGGCGCCGCCGCCGAAGTAGGGGTTCACCTCGCCGCGAAAGGCGTTGTAACCGTCTTTATTCAGACGCTTCATTTTGAAGTCTTGGCCCATCAGAAAAACGTAGTCGCCCGCTAGGGCGATCGAGCCATAGGCGAGGCCCAGCCCCGCATTGACGGCTCCGCCGCCGACCCCGACCTTCTGGACGCTGACGCCGGTGGCGCCGTAGTTTCCGACCTGCACCCCCGCGCTCAGACTCGGATTCTCGCTGGCCATGCCGGAAGTCGAGCCGTGGTCGTTCTTCATGTTGCGTGGTGCGGCTGACGCGCTGGCGCCCGCGAGCAGGGTCCAGGCCGCGATCAGAGCGCTACGCATCATCGCCGCTCGATCTGGTGGCGTTCGTATTGGCGAGGCCTTGCTTGCCAAGGACGATAGAGCCAATCTTCCGAGGGCGGAATCAAGCTGATCGCCAGGCCGATGAACATGACCGGCATCGCGACGAAGCCCCAGTGCCGATGCCCGGAAACGTGGCCCGCAATCAACGACAGCAGCGCAAGGAAGGCGACGGCGAGGTAGAGCGCAAGCTGGCGACGCCGATGCTTCACGATCAGGAGCTTGACGTAAAAGTTCTCGGGATCGGCGACGATGTCGCTCGGGGTCGGCTTTTTCTGCTCGCGCATCCGGAGCAGGATTTCGTTGGCGCTCATTTCGCTTCCCCTTTCGCTTTCGGCTTCCTGGTCCAGCGATAAGCCGCGATGCCGCCCATGACGCAGACGAGCAGCATTTGGCGCCGGTCGTCGGCCAGCACTTCCTGGTGGCCCGGCAGGGCGAGCATCAGGGTCGCGCCGGCTGCCATCATGTAGAGCACGTAGGTCAGGCCAGTCAGACCGTCACGGCGGTCGATGCCGGCAAGCGACAGCTTGAGGAGGACTAGCCACAGCAAGCCGCCGCTGATCAAAGCGACGTCACTCGTCGTGACAGCGGTGAAGGCCGCCACGGTCTCGTCGATTCCTGGCAGTCCGGTGTGCAGGTTCATGGTCGGTGCTCCCGAGAGTCCTATCGGCGGCACCTAGGCACCCGTAAAGAGGCAAGATTTTCCGCCTGGCAGGATCGGGCCCGGCTCGCTAAGATGGAGCTTAGTCAGATTTTCGAGGGACCATGTCGAAGGCGATGAGAATCCTTGGCCTTTTCTTTCTTCTTTGCCTTTGGGGCGCGGGCCCCGAACCGGCGGGCCTTGGCAGTTTGAAGTTCGAGGAAAGCTCGTTCGATTTCGGCGAAGTCTACCGTGGCATCTCGATGAGCCACCGCTTCAAATTCCGGAACTCGGGCACGGGACCGCTGACGATCCAGGGCGTGCACGCCGCCTGCGGCTGCACGGCCGTCGAGGTCGAGAAGGGGCGGAAGTACCAGCCGGGAGAAAGCGGCTTCGTCGAGATCAAGCTCGATACCACCGATTTCGCGGGCAGCCTCGTCAAGACCGTCACGGTGATGAGCAACGAAAAGATCCTGCCGGACCGGAATCTCACGCTGCGCGCGCACGTGAAAAGCGAAGTGGAAGCCGATCCGCCGCTTGTCGACTTCGGCGACTCCTACTCCAAGGAGGGCGCGAGCCGAGTCGTCCGGGTCAAACCGGTGCAGGGTTTCAAGCTCACGGTAAAAGACCTTGGTTTCAATCCTCAGCTGGTCGACGCCACCGTCACGAAGGACGGCGCCGACTTCCTCGTCACGGTCAAATTGAAGCCCGGCCTGGCACCCGGCTTCGTCAAGGAGACGGTGCTCGTCCGGAACAACTCGACGCACCTGAAAGAGCTGCCGATTCCCGTCCGGGCCAACGTGAAAGGCAATATCGACTACGTCCCTGCCTACATCGAGTTCGGCGCGATCGGTCCGGCCGACGTCTCGAAGCGCTCGATCACGATGCGCGGCCAGACCGAGTTCGACGTCACGGGCTCGCACGCCGAATTGATCGTCAACGGCCGGCGCATCGCCGAAGCGGCGAAGTACATCAGCATCAACACCCTGCCGCACGAGAAGGACAAGAAGCTCGTGTCGGTCGAACTGCGGAATGACGCCAAGGTCGCCGGCAGCGTTCACGGGAAGCTTTATTTCGAAACCTCCGACCCGAGCCAAAAAGAGCTCGCGGTCGATTTTTACGCCTTCTTCAGATAGCCGGAGCGGTCTTTGAGTTACGTGGTCCTCTATGTCGTATTCGGAGTCGTGTTCTTCACGGGAATTCTCGGCTATTGGGTGATCACCAGGGCGCTCAGGGATCCCGGCGAGATCTACGTCGAGGGCCCGGCGCCCGAGGCGCCGAGCGGCTCGAGCCCGCACCTCGGCAAGGCCTGAGGGCGTGACCAAGGCCAAACCCAAGATCCTCGCGTTCTCCGGGAGCCTCAGGCAGAAGTCGTTCAATGCCCTGGCGCTACGCCGGGCCGTCACGGGCGCGGAAGCGAAAGGCGGCCAGGTCACGGTAATCCGGCTGGCGGATTACCCGCTGCCGCTTTTCCACGGCGATCTCGCCGACCAGGGGTTGCCGAAAGAGGCGCAGGAGCTGCGTCGTCTGGTGGCGGCGCACGACGGCCTGTTGATCTCGAGCCCCGAGCATTCGAGCTCCGTGCCGGCGGTGATCAAGAACCTGATCGACTGGTTGTCCCTGAAGCAGTCCGGGGAGCCCATGAACGCCGTGTTCCAAGGGAAGACGGCGGCATTGCTCGGAGCATCCATTCAGGAAATGGCAGCGCTGCGCGCGCTGAGCGCG